>CABUZF010000032.1 GCA_902495985.1 uncultured Collinsella sp. | reverse complement strand
CGCCGCCAAACACAGGCGACGCCCCGCGACCTAGCTGATTCCATCATACCCACTTGGGCAAATCATTGCTCGCAAGTCGCAATGTTTATTGCGGATAACCCCAAAAGAGTACCGTGGACAGGCACAATAGCCGCTCGCTCCTATGCGGCATGCTCTGCCGCCCGAGTCATGCGGGACAGGCGGACCAGCAGCATAAAGCCAACGATCAGCAGCACGCCAATGGAAAGGACGCCCAGCGACGGGTTGCCGGTCAGCGAGGTGACGACCGACACTAGGAAAGTGCCCATGACGCTTGCATAGCGACCGAAGATGTCAAAGAAGCCGTAGTACTCGTTGGACTTTTCCTTGGGGATAATGCGACCAAAGTAGCTACGGCTAAGCGCCTGCACGCCGCCCTGGAACAGGCCGACCATAATGGCAAGCACCCAGAATTCAAAGGCGGTCTTTAGGAAGAACGCGGCGAACAGCACAATGCCCATGTAGGCGGCGACTGCCACCAGGATCATGTTGAGCGTGCCCACGCGTCCGGCGAGCTTGCCGTAGATGATGGCGGACGGAAAGGCCACGAACTGCGTGACGAGCAGCGCCAGGACCAACTGGGTCGAATCGATGCCCAAAGCCGAGCCGTAGCTGGTAGCCATGGAAATGACCGTGTGCACACCGTCGATATAGAAGAAGAACGCAATCATGTAGACCAGCACGGTCTTGTTGTGGGCGATCTCGCGCATGGTGTGTCCGACCTCGGAGAACACACCGCCCACGATGTGGCCGATGGTGTCCTCGGGACCGCGCTCGCGACCGTACTTTTGCTTATAGGTGCGAATGAGCGGCAGGGTAAAGATGAGCCACCAGGCACCAGTGATGATAAACGACAGACGCGTTGCCAGCATGGTAGGGACGCCAAGAGCGGGGCCACCCATGATGAGCGCCAGGCAGATGACGAACGGCACGGTGGAACCGATGTAGCCCCAGGCATAGCCCGAGCTGGACACGGCGTCCATGCGCTCGTCGGTGGTAATGTCGGGCAGCATGGCGTCGTAGAACGTCATAGAAGAGTTAAGGCCGATGGTGCACAGCACGTACACGGTCAAAAATGCCATGGCGGACATTGGGATAGCCTGCGCCAAGCAAAGCACCAGGCCCGTGAGGAAGAAGCCCAAGAAGAACTTGATCTTGTTGCCGGCGTAGTCGGCAAGCGCGCCCAGAATGGGCATGAGCATGGCGATGACCAGCGAGGCAATCGTCTGCGCATTGCCCCAGGCGACCACCAGGTCGGCCGAAGAAGCGCCGGTATTGATGGCGTTAAAGTAAATGGGCACAACCGAGGTATTGAGCAGCACGAGGGCCGAATTGCCCACATCATACATAACCCAGTTACGCTCGAGCTTGGTGTATTTCATGGACAGGGACCCTTCGTATTCGCCCGATATGCAGTTAGTTCATCGTACCCCAATTGTCCAGAACCGCCGGTAAGGATTCGGCAAAGGGGCACGCACGGGCCCTATTCCTCGCGGTCGAACTCCTCATCGGCATTGAGCACGCGACCGCTGTAGTTGACGTGACTGGTCACGGCATCCATGTCACCGGTCTCGATAAAACGTGCGACCGTGCACTCGTAATCGACCAGCGCGCGATCAAAGACCTCGGGGAAACTCTCGTTCGAGACCTCGTCGGTAAAGGGATTCTTCCATGTCAGATGGCCCAGGTTACCGGTGCGCTCGGGCAGCTCCGTCGTCACGCGATGGGCAAGGCCATCGAGCAGCGAGTAGTCGTGCACCAAGCCCTCAACCAGCGAGATCGCGCACGTCTTTGCGGAGCCGGCCGGCTCAATCGCGCGGTAAAGTCGCTGCATATTGGCAACGGCAGCACCGTACTCCCCCGCCGGAATGTCAATGCCGTACACGCGTCCGGCAACATAGCTCATCAGCACGCCGGCCACGCGATTGATGCGATCGGTGGTGACGATCTCGCCCGCCGGCGGGTAATCGTCGACCGTAGCGCCATCGCGTTTAAGCTGCAGCATCAGTACATCCAGGTCGCTCTCGATCACGGCATGGACCTGACTGCTCGAATCCTCAAGCTCTGAATCGGACTCCACGATGCCAAACTGCTGCTCATAGACAAAGGGGTGGGCGTTGCGGTCGAGCACGTAATGAGACAGCAGGCCCAGCGCAAAAGCGCGACCCAAGCTGGCGTCGCGCGGCAGCAGATGCGACACGCCGTCGCGCAGGCACGCGAACTGGCGAGACATGCGCGACCGATGCATGACCTGCGCTAGCAGCGTGCAGTCGGAAACACGCGGTGTCAGAATGTGAAAGAAAAACGGGTCGGGGCCTTGGTTGCCCAAGATAAAGGCAATGCGCTCTTCATCGGACGTGATGACGCCCTGCGGAAGACGGTCGATGCTTTCCTCGCCAAACAGATGATGGGTGATAAGCGCGGGCATAATGATCCTTTCGATTTCATTCGATGCCACCCATTATGCCCACCGCGCACCCATGCCAAACCTGCGATGGTAAACGACGGCATGCAGACCGTCTACGCAAGCCCCAGGTGCGACTTGACCTCGGCGGCACGACGACGGGACACCGGTACCGTCGAGTTCACGCGGTCGAGCCTGAGCTCCATCAACCCCGTGGAGCCAATCTCAACATTGTGCACGTCTTCCAAATTGACCAGGTAGCTGCGATGAACGCGAATAAAGCCCTCGGAGTCCAAGCGACGCTCGAGCGAAGAGATCGACTCATTGATCAGGTACGTTCCCTCGGCGCAGATGGCGTTGCAAAAATCGGCGCGCGCCTCAAAGTAGCAGACGTCTGCGGCGGGAATGAACACCTTTTTGCCCCCGCGGTCCACCGTCAAACGCAAAGGCTGGCGCGGAGCATGGATAACACGACGGGCACCCAAGGCTGCCTCGATCTTGTCGAGTGCCTTTGACAGGCGTGCGTCCTCGACCGGCTTGACGACATAGTCGACCGCATCGAGGTTATACGCATCGGCGGCAAATTCGGCAAACGCCGTCACAAACACAACCACCGGCGGCGTCTTTAGGTTCTGCAGCGTCTCGGCAAGCTCAATTCCCGAGCGACCGGGCATGGTAATGTCTAAAAACAACACGTCGGGCTTGTTCGACAGAATCGACTCCACGGCTTCGGTGACATTGCCTGCCTCGGCAATCTGACCTACACGCGTATCCTTTTCCAACAGATAGCGTAACTCAGCCCTAATGGGAGGCTCGTCATCAACTACCAGGATGTTCCAACCCTCGGACATGTGCGCTTCCTCTCTCTCCTCAATACACTCGAGTGCTACGCCGTCAACGGCGCCGGCTCATGCGGCTCGCCGTTCAGCTCGACGATGACCTGCGTGCCAACGCCCTCCTGGGACTTCACGCGCATGCCAGAATCTTCTCCGTAAAAGAAATGGATGCGCTGAAGCACGTTGAAGAGCGCCAAGCCGCAGCCTCGTTTGATGGAGCCGTCGGCGGTAATGCTCTCGGGCTCCTCCAAGCGATGCTGCTCAAACAGATGCGCGCAGACCTCTTCGCTCATACCGATGCCATCGTCCTCGACGATGATCTCCAAACCGTCATCGGTCTCGAAAGCCCTAACACGAATAGAAAGCGGCTCGGTCTCGCGCTGCGCGTGCTTGATGCAGTTTTCGAGCAACGGCTGCAAGATAAACGGCGGCACCATGCAATCGCGCACCTCAAAGTCGATATCGACCGAGACGCGCAGACGGCCGTCGCCATAACGAGCCTGCATAAGATTGATATAGCGAGTGCCCTGTTCCACCTCGTGCTCGAGCGTGGTGAGCGTATCGGAATCAGAAAGCGTCTGACGATAGTAGTTGGAGAAGTCGATCAGCAGCGACCTGGCCTTGTCCGGCTCGGTACGTACGAGTGACACGATGGTGCTGATGGTGTTAAACAGAAAATGAGGATCGACCTGCGATTGCAAGGCGCGCAGCTCCACGCGGGCCGTAAGCTCGTCCTGGCGCTCAAGCTCAAAGCTCGCAAGCTGCGTGGAAATGAGGTCGGCAAAGCCCGAGGCAAGCGCCGTCTGGCGCATATCGATGCTGCTCAGACGGGGATAATACAGCTCGAGCGTGCCCACGCAATGCCCGCGCACGGTAAGCGGTGCGACAATACCGGCGCGCAGGCGCGGAAAGTAGCCACCTGTCTCGGTCGAGGCATCGCGCGAGAACACGCTTTGCTCACCGCTGTTGATCACGTTGAGCGTAGTCCGCAGCACCACCGGGGTGCCCGCGGGGCATTTTGCCGAGTCCTCGCCCCAGCTTGCCAACACCTGCTTGCCGTCGGTAAAGCAGATGGCAGAGGCGATAGTTTCGGACAGGATGATCTTAGAGGCGCCCAGGGCAGCTTCGGGCGTAAGGCCGCGCGACGTGTAGGCGAATATTTTTGAAGCGATGGCGAGCGTGCGGTCGGTTGCGCTCGATGTGAGGTCGTCGGGAACGACAAAGACGTACGAGAAGAAGAAGCACAGCATGACCAAGCCGGCAATGACGACAACGGCCGGAACGGGATTGGGATTATCGGTTAGATCCCAGATGAGCAGCAGGATAAGCAGCGGAACGACAATACCGAGCAAGATGGCTTGAACCACATGCTGAGCGGTACGAAAGACCTTGGTAGAGTTGTAGCTCTTGCCCAGAATCAGCCTATTGAGATCCACCGTCATCTCCTTCTTATTGACGCACCCCATAGCAATAAAGAGGGCCGCAAGCGACCCTCTCCATTGCATTATGCAATCAAATACTGTGTTTTACATCAAGCCATCGATGAACGGTAGCTTAGGCGCTGTACTTGTTTGCCTCGCCGAAGGTGCCGGCCTCGACAATCCAGCCGTCCTTCATGATGACGTCCATGTTGTCGGTGTTGAGCACGTGGATGTCGGCGGCGACGTCACCGTTGACAACCAGCAGGTCGGCGCACTTGCCGGCCTCGATGGAACCGGTCTCGTCCTCGATGTGGCACATCTTGGCACCGTTGAGAGTGGCACAGGTGATGGTCTCGACCGGGGTGAAGCCGATCTTGTCGACGAACTCGTACATCTCCTCGATGGAGCAGGTGCCGTACGGGGTGACGAAGGAGAAGGAGTCGGAGCCGATCGTCATGACGACGCCGCGCTTCTTGGCCTCGCGCAGGCAGTCGTAATTGCGCTGCAGCTCCTTCTCGACCAGGGTGCCCTCGTACTTGTCGTGCAGCTCGGGGACGTAGACGGGCGGATAGGTGGCGTACCAGGTGGGCAGGAAGGCGATTGTCGGGGTGAAGAAGGTGCCTTGCTCGGCCATGAGGTCCATGGTGCGCTCATCGATATCGAAGCCGTGAATCAGCTGCTCGCAGCCAAAGCGGACGGAGTCGTAGGCAGCGGCGTGGTTGTTGTAGCAGTGGCTCCACACGGGGATGCCGACCATCTTGGCCTCTTCGACCACGGCCTGAATCTCCTCGGAGCAGTAGTGCTGGTCGCGACCGGAATCCCAGCGCCAGATGCCGCCACCGGTAGCCCAGATCTTGATGGCATCGGGGTTCTCGCGCAGGCGACGACGGACGGCCTTGCGCAGATCCCAAGGACCATCGACCTGGTCGCCCCAGGGGTGGGATTCCTTGTTGAGCTCCTGGGTGCAGTGGTGGGAGTCACCGTGACCGGCAACGCGGCAGAAGCCGAGGCCGGTGGCCAGAACGCGCGGGCCCTTGAAGACGCCCTTGTCGATGCAGTCGCGAATCTGGATACCAAAGCGGCCGATCTCGCAGACGGTGGTGAGGCCGTGGGTGAGGCAGTCGTAGGCCTGCTTGACGGCGACGGCCTGCTTCTCGAGGAGCGGCTGCATGACCCAATCGGTATCATCGTCGGTCAGGTTGCCCGAGAAGTGCAGGTGGGTGTCGATCAGGCCGGGAAGGACGGTCTTGCCGGCGGCGTCGATGACCTCAACGCCCTCGGGAAGGTCCTGCATGGCGCCGGCGTACTCGATCTTGCCGTTGTCGTCGACGAGAACGAGGGAGTTCTCGACCGGCTCGGCGCCGGTGCCGTCGATGAGCTTGCCGCCAACGATTGCATACTTAGTGGACATGGTTCCTCCTTATGGATCCATATAGTGGGCGAGGCCGTGTTGGGTTAAGGCCTCACAAAGCTACCCAAGTGGCGCCGGGTTCGGTGCGCGGAAGAGAGGGTCCCGCGCACCTGATCCGCCCCGGCTCGGCGTTACTTTTTGCGGGAATTGGTGAAGGCCATGAGAGCCAGGCCGACGGCCAGCCAGCCGATCACGATGCTCCACTCCACCATGTTGAGGGAGGCGGGAGAGAACGGAATCACGAGCAGGCCGATGATGATGGCGCAGGCAGCGATAGCGAGGCCGATGCCAAACTTGCCGCCGGGCACCTCGTAGGGACGAGGCAGGTCGGGCTCGGTGAAGCGCATGCGCAGGCAAGCGAGGGCGACCATACCGCAGGAGAAGATGAAGGCGAGAGCCGACACGTTGGTCAGAGGGATGAGCATGTTCTTGCCCAAAAACGGTCCGACGACGGTGATGACGCCCAAGACGACGCAGGCAAGCTTGGGAGCGCCGGACTTGGGGTCGACCTCGGCGAACTGCTCGGGCAGCTGGCCCTTGCGGCCCATGGCGAGCATGATGCGGCTCGTGGCGCCGTAGAAGGAGTTCATCGGGCCCATGGGTCCAAGCGTAGCGATGACGAGCATGGCCAGGTACAGAAGCATGTTGATGCCCTTGAGGCAGGCAAGCGCGGGAACCGGGCTCTTAACAAACTCATGCCAGTCGAGGATGGTGCCGAACGAGTAGATGCAGACCATGTAGAAGCCGCCGGCGGCCAGCAGGGCCAGGGAGATGATCTTGCCGAACTTGTTCCAGTTGAGGCCCTCGGCTGCTTCCTCAGCCTGCTGAGGAATGGTGTCGAAGCCAGCGTAGAAGAACGGGGTCAGAACCAGGACCGACACGATGCCGGCAAACAGGCTGGAGCTCTCGGTAGCGGCCTTGCCGCCGCCAGCGCCGCTGACCTGGGAGAATACGGGCATGGCGTTGTCCGGCGAGCCGGTGAACAGCGAGACGCCCATGGCGAGCAGCATGCCGCAGAGCAGGGCCTTGGTCAGGAAGGCCTGGAGCTTGGCAGCCGAGCTAGCGCCGCGGAAGTTGAGGAAGATGACGTAGACTGCAAAGCCGAGCGCGATCAGCGTCGGGAACAGGTAGACGTCGGCCCCCAGTATGGTGTAGAGCTTGACGGCGCGCAGCCACTCAAGGCCGGGCAGGCTGCCGAACATCTCGGACACGAGGGTCGAGATGGCGATGGCCTCCCACGGGCACAGGATTCCGTTGCCCAGGGCCAGGAGCCAACCGGTGATGTAGCTCAGCGTACGGCCAAAGCTACGATCGACATACTCGACGATGCCGCCCGAGATGGGGATAGCAGCCGTGAGCTCACCGAAAACAGCTCCGACGGGCACGAGGAAGATTGCACCCAAGAGGAATGCGATCATAGCGGGAACGGGACCGCCGCCCACGACCATCCAGTCGCCGACCTGCAGAACCCAACCGGTACCGATGATGGCACCGAAACCGATGGTGAAGAAGTTCCAGAGCGAAAGCGTTTTCTTCATGCCGCCGTTATCCTCGACTGCAACTTCTGCGTTCTTGTCCGCCATTGTTCCCCTCCTTTCCTGTTTGACGCCCTTGGCGTCACCCCTTGCGCGGTCCGTTTTGCCGCGCGCTTTTATTCCATGGCTTTAAGATACGGCCTTGGCGCAGCAGCGCCGCTCGCAGCTCGACCGAAGGCAGAACTGCAAAACGAGCGGCACCGTTTTTGGGACGAACGGCGGGAGACGTCATTCGTCTTGGACGCTTTCATCTTGTCTGCTTTTGAATACCTGTTGCCGTGGCGCTTGACGCGCGGCGCGGCAACGTTCATACCATTTGTCAGGCTTTTGGCGCACATGCCCATGTGTCGTGCATCTTTTTATGTAGGATAGACAAGTTACACATGAGGCAAGGTGATTCGAATGGCATACGGATACAATGACGGCGACCAACGGCCACAAAGCGTGCGCCTTGCCGGCCGCACCACGCCAACGCCCAGAAGCACCTCCGACAACGACAACCCGCAGCGCCCCCAAGAGCAGCCCGGGGCTTCTTCGCGGCGGCAAAGCCGTACCGTGCAGCAGTCAGACCGCGTGAGTACGAGCACACGTCAACGCCAGACCGACACATCGCAGCCACGCCGCTACGATCGCCGTAAGACCGACTACTACGTCAAGCGCACCTTTTCGCGACCTCAACGCGATCGCGGCAATTCCGCCCCTCACCCCGCGTCGCACACCACAAGCCACGCGCTTCCGGCCCGCCGCCTACGCCTTGCGCTTTGCTCCATTGCCGCCTGCCTCGTCTTTGTGTTTTTGGGATCCTGTATCTCCCACGGATCAGCCGGTCTTGAGCCCACTGCCGAGGACAAGCTGCTTAAAGCTCCCGTCGCGCCCGGTTACTCCTTTGCGTTCTCGACCCCACGCTCGCAATGGCAGGCCGGCGCCATGCCCCACATCTACCAAATTGACCCCGCATGGTCGGAGCTGCCCTATGCCGGTGGCACTATTCGAGAAAACGCTTGCGGTCCCACTTGCCTCACCATGGTCTATATCTTTAAGACCGGCCACACCGATAAGACGCCGGTCGATGTATGCGCACTGGCCGAAGCCGGCAACTACGCCCCCACTGGTGCCACCGAGTGGTCGTTTATGACAGGCGGTGCGTGGCAGCTGGGGCTCAACGGAACACAGCTCTATAACAATCGCGAATCGATTACCCAAGCACTTCGCTCGGGTGTGCCCGTCATCGCCGCAGTGCGCCCCGGTACGTTTACCAACGTAGGCCACTACATCGTGCTCTACGGCATCGACGATGCCAACCAGATTGGCGTCTACGACCCCAACTCGGCCAGCCGCAGCGCCCGCCGCTGGGGCGTAGTAGAGGTCCTCAACGAAGTCGAAGCCATGTGGGCCTACTACTAGTCATTGGGGACAGACTTAAATGAGTGGTCATTGGGGACGCTCATGTTTGACTAGTCATTTAAGAACGTCCCCAATGACTAGGTGAATAGCAAAAGCCCCGCAGTCGGAGCGGACTGCGGGGCTCATGAAGAGAGGCTAGTTTGTGGGCGCCTTGCCTGGCGCCCACGAGAGAGGCAACAGAGTAGAGACTACTCGTGGATGCG
>CABUZF010000031.1 GCA_902495985.1 uncultured Collinsella sp. | reverse complement strand
TGTACCGCGAGATCAAGGCCGAGGTTGTCGTTCTCGTCGGCGTTACCGCCGAGGAGCTCGCTGCCGAGGCTGAGGTCGAGGAGGCCGCTGAGGTCGCCGAGGCCGAGACCGCCGAGGTCTAGACTGAGGCTGCTGCCGAGTAGCATTTGCTGCAACGCAACAATCTTGTTCTAAGAAGGGCGCTCTGGGAAACCAGGGCGCCCTTTTGTTTTTTGCGCTGAGTGAGTGTCATGGTGAACGTTGCGTCGAAGTCCTATATACAGGACCGTTCATCCGTTTGGTTCGGTGATGATTGGCGGCGCGCGGCGCGTTTTGGGACCGTGGCTGATACTATGGATGCTCGCAAGCGATATGAATGAGGATGCTCATGGCATATGACGATAGGGAGACCGGGCTGACGGTTGAGGACCGCGGCTCAAAGTTGGGTCTTCCCCAAAACCAAGATGCAGAGGCCAATGTACTGGCCGCTATGCTGCTATCGCCCGAGGTGGTCGAAGAGGCCCAGGTCGAGCTGCAGCCCGATGACTTCTACCGGCCCATTCATAAGACCATCTATACCGCGATGGTCGATATGTACAACAGCCGCATTCCTATCGACTCCATCTCGCTGATCGATTACCTGCGAAGTATCAACAAGCTCGATGCCGTGGGCGGCGAAGCGTACATTTTGGAGTTGATGGGCCAGACCCTGTCGCTCGTCAACTGGCAGCACCATGCCGCCATCGTTCGCCGCGATTCGATGCTGCGTGAGCTGATCGGCGCCACCAACGAGATTAACGCGCTGGCATATAACGCCCCCACCGACACCAAAGAGGTCGTGGAGCTAGCCGAGAGCAAGCTGCTCAAGGTCACGGCGCGCGAAGTCAAGTCGAGCTACAAGACGCTGACCGAGTTTATGGTCGAGGCCTATAACGAGGCTGAAGAAGTGTGCCAGGCCGGTGGCCAGGCTGCGGGCGTGCCCACGGGCTTCCCGTCGCTCGACCGCATGCTCATGGGTTTCCGTGAGGGTCAGCTCATCATTATCGGCGCCCGCCCTGCTGTAGGTAAGACGTCGTTCGCTCTGAACCTGGCACTTAACGCTGCCGCTGCTGGTTATACCGTCGGCTTCTTCTCGCTGGAGATGTCGGGCAAGGAAATTGCCCAGCGTCTGATTTGCGCCTACGCCATGATCTCGATCAGTGACTTCCGCATGGGCCGCATTAGCCCCGAGCAGTGGGCCAATATCAACGAGGCCACGCAGACCTTGTCCAAGCTCGATATTCTGATTGACGATACGCCCGGCACCACAGTGACCGAGATTCGCGCCAAGAGCCGCCGCATGCTCCATAACAAGGAGAAGGCAATCATCATCCTGGACTACCTGCAGCTGGTGAGTCCTCCGCCGGGACGCCGCTCCGAGAGCCGTACCGTCGAGGTTTCGGAGATGTCGCGTGGTCTTAAGATCATGGCCAAGGAGCTCAAGATCCCGCTCATTGCGCTGTCACAGCTCTCGCGTCAGGTCGAATCCCGTACCGGCAAGCGCCCGCAGCTTTCCGACCTGCGTGAATCGGGCTCCATCGAGCAGGACGCCGATATCGTTATGTTCTTGGACCGCTCCGCCGACGAGGCCGAAGCCTCGCGCGACGATCGACCCGACGAGGGCGTTACACGTATCGTCGTGGCCAAGAACCGTTCGGGCCCGATCGGCGACGTCGACCTGATGTTCCTGCCGGCATCCACCAAGTTCTATGAGCTTGATGGGGCACATGCCGAGGAGTAGGACAGGCGCCCGTTGCACGGGTATACTGGGAATGTTTTGTGCTTCTGCGTGCCGGCATGGCGCGTAGACAGGCCATGAATGTAAGGAGTAAACATGCCGTCAACCGTTTTGGTCGGTGCCCAGTGGGGCGATGAGGGCAAGGGTAAGATTTGCGACCTGGTCGCCGGCGACTTCGATGCCGTCGTGCGCTACTCGGGCGGCAACAACGCCGGTCACACCATCGTCGTCAACGGCAAGAAGTACGGCCTGCACCAGGTGCCTTCCGGCATCATGTATTCCGACCACGTGTCGGTGATCGGTAACGGCTGCGTCGTCAACCCCAAGGTTGTCCTTGAGGAGATCGACATGTTCGAGGCCGACGGCATCACCACCAAGAACCTCAAGATTAGCGGCAACGCGCATGTCATCATGCCGTACCACATCGATCTGGATGGCGCCTTTGAGCAGAAGCTCGGCAAGAAGAACATCGGTACCACCAAGCGCGGCATTGGTCCGTGCTATCAGGACAAGATGGCCCGCATTGGCCTGCGCATGCAGGACATGCTGGACGAGACGCTGTTCCGCGACAAGTTGGAGACCGCTCTCGCCCGCGTGAACCCCGAGCTCGAGCTCATCTACAACCTGCCCACCTACACCGTGGACCAGATTTGCGACGAGTACCTGCCGATGGCCGAGCGCCTGCGTCCCTACATCACCGAGACGAGCCTGCTGCTCAACAACATGATCGATGAGGGCAAGAACCTGCTGTTTGAGGGTGCCCAGGCGACGCTGCTCGACATCGACCACGGCACCTATCCGTACGTGACGTCTTCCAACTGCACCGCCGGCGGCGCCATTACCGGCTCCGGCGTCGGCATGAAGAACGTCGATCGCGTGCTGGGCGTCATGAAGGCTTATATCACCCGCGTCGGTTCGGGCCCCATGCCCACCGAGCTTTCCTATGAGTCCGAGGCCGGCCACACGCTGACCGAGGAGGGCTATGAGTACGGCGTGACCACCGGTCGTCGTCGTCGTTGCGGCTGGTTTGACGGCCCTATCGCCAACTATGCTTCGCGCGTCAACGGCCTCACCGACATCGCCGTGACCAAGCTCGACGTGCTTTCGGCCTTCGACACCATTAAGGTGTGCGTTGCCTATGACGTCGACGGCGAGCGCTACACGAGCGTGCCCGAGCACCAGGTGCGTTTTGAGCATGCCAAGCCCATCTACGAGGAGCTCCCTGGCTGGAAGTGCGATATCACCGGCTGCCGCAGCTTTGATGAGCTGCCGCAGGAGGCTCAGGACTACGTGGCGTTTATCGAGGATCTGGCACACACCCGCGTGACGTTCATTGGCGTTGGCGCTGGTCGCGAGCAGATCATCAACCGATTCTGGAAGTAATCGGGACTATTTGGTTATTGCGATATACCCCTTTGCAGCCCAAGCGGGCGGCCGAGGGGTATATTTGCTTGCAAAGGGCTCGCGCGGAGCGAGCCGTTAATCCATAGAGGAGGCACCCTTGAAGGCGGACACTCAAACCATCGACATCCTGTTGTTGGGCAGCGGCGGCCGTGAGCATGCTTTGGCAGCTAAGCTCGCAGCATCACCGCGCGCCGGCAAGCTCTACATTGCGCCGGGTAACGGCGGCACCGCGAGCTGCGGCGAGAACGTTGTTCTCGACGACTGCGATCCTGCGGCCGTGGCGGCGTTTGCGCAGAGCCACGGATGCGGACTCGTGGTAATTGGCCCCGAGGCTCCGCTCGTGGCGGGCGTGGCCGACGCCGTGCGCGCGGCGGGTATTCCCTGCTTTGGCCCGGGTGCCGAGGGCGCCCAGATGGAGGGCTCCAAGCTATTCTCCAAGCAACTCATGGAGCGTGCCGGCATTCCGACGGCCGCCTACGGCTCATTCACCGACGAGGCTTCAGCTCTCGCCTACGTGCGCGAGCAGGGCGCCCCGCTGGTCGTGAAGGCAGACGGCCTGGCCGCAGGCAAGGGCGTTATCGTGGCGACTGAGCTCGAGCAGGCCGAAGAGGCCGTGCGCGAGTGCTTTGGCGGCACCTTTGGCGATGCCGGCAATACCGTGGTCATCGAGGAGATGCTGACCGGCCCCGAGTGCTCGCTGCTGGCCTTTACCGACGGCAAGACCGTGCGCCCCATGGCCACCTCGCAGGACCACAAGCGTGCGCTCGAGGGCGACCTTGGCCCCAACACCGGCGGCATGGGCGTTTACAGCCCGGTGCCCATCGTGACCGACGAGGAGCACGCCACCATGGTGGAGGTCATGGAGCAGACCGTGGCCGAGCTTGCTGCCGAGGGCATCGACTACCGCGGCTGCCTGTACGGCGGCTTTATGCTCACCCCCGCCGGCCCCAAGGTGCTGGAGTTCAACGCCCGCTTTGGCGACCCCGAGACGCAGGTCGTGCTGCCGCGCCTCAAGAACGACCTGGTCGAGGTTATGCTCGCCTGCGCCAACTGCGAGCTTGATCAGATTGAGCTCGACTGGCGTGACGAGTGGGCCGTGGCTGTTGTTCTGACGAGCGCGGGCTATCCCGGCAGCTACGAGAAGGGCAAAGTCATCACCGGCATCGCCGACGCCGAGGCCATGGAGAACGTGACCGTGTACCATGCCGGCACCGCCGTGGTGGACGGTCAGCTCGTGACCAACGGCGGCCGAGTGCTTGCCGTGACCGCGCTGGGCGACACGTTCGAGAACGCTCGCAACCTTGCCTACGAGGCCTGCGAGAAGATCGACTTTGAGGGCAAGACCCTGCGTCATGACATCGGCCTGCGCGCGCTGCGTGGCCGCGACGCCTGGGATGCCTAAAGTCCGAGAGGGATGAGACGGATGGACGAGAAGAACGAAGAGCTCGTGGACGCGCAGATCGTCGAAGAGGACAGCCGCATGTATGGGCACGCCGAGGGCGAGCCTGGTGGCGAGGTCGCTGACGAGCCGGCGCTGGTGCTGGGCGACGACGACCCGCACGATGCCGAGCTGCACGAGAAGATTCTTTCGGAGGAGTGCGCCTGGAAGGGCAAGATCCTCGACGTCCACCGTCTTGAGGTTGAACTGCCCAACGGTCGCCGAAGCGCCCGCGATATCGTTCGCCATCCGGGTGCGGCGGCCGTTGTGGCACTGACCGAGAGCGGCAAGATCGTACTGGTGCGTCAGTACCGCACCGCCATCGACCGCGTGACGGTCGAGGTTCCCGCCGGCAAGCTCGACCCAGGCGAGGACCCGCTCGATTGCGCCAAGCGCGAGTTGCATGAGGAGACGGGCTTTAGGGCTGGTCGCATTCGCTTTTTGACGTCGATTGTCACGACCTGCGGTTTTTGCGACGAGATCATTCACATCTACCTGGCCACCAAGCTCGAGTTTGATGCGCCCGACCCCGACGATGACGAGTTTGTCAACGTCGACCTGGTGCCGCTGCATGAGCTGATCGATGCCGTGCTCGACGGCAAGATCGAGGATGCCAAGACCGTTGTGGGTGCCTTGGCTTGCGACAGCATTGCTCATCGTTTGGGTGGAGCGGAGCTCTAGGTTACGCGGTTTTACCAAACCGCGTAACGAGTCGACGCTGCAAACGCCCCTAAGCGGCAATCTGCCTTTCAATCGTCGCTCGCGTACCGAAGTACGCGTCGCTCCTCTTTCAAGGCACCTTGCTCGCTTAGGGACGTTTTCGCTGACGCTGCCAGAACATTGGCGTTATATCTGTCGTGGGTTTTTCTTTCGGTTCGCTTGGTCAACCGATTTTTCCGTTCTTCCTATTTCTAGAGGACCACATGCTGAAGCGTTTTCTGTCTTATTACAAGCCCCAGATGGGGCTTTTTGTTGCCGATACGGTTTGTGCCCTGGTGCTTGCCGCCATTGACCTGGCGTTTCCCATTATCCTGCGCAATCTGACCGGAGGGTTGTTTGCCCAGGGCCAGGCTGCCATTATGCAGGCGCTCGGTATGATTGCGGTGGGGCTGGTGCTGATGTATGCCATCCGCTGCGCCTGCCGCTATTTTGTGAGCTATTGGGGCCACGTGATGGGCGCGCGTATGGAGTCCAAGATGCGTGAGGACCTGTTCGATCAGTACGAACGGTTTAGCTTTGCATACTTCGATCGCAACAGCTCGGGCGACATGATGAGCCGCGTGGTCAATGACCTGTTCGATATCTGCGAGGCGGCGCACCACGTGCCCGAGTGGATCATTATCTGCGGCATCGAGATCATCGGCTCGTTTGTGATTCTGTTTACCATCGCGCCGGTGCTCGCACTCGCCATAGCAGTGGTGACGGCGGTATTCGCGGTCATCATGTTTTGGCAGAACATGCGAATGCGCGAGGTCTTTAGCGATAACCGCAAAAAGATTAGTGGCATTAACGCGCAGTTGCAGGATTCGCTGGCGGGCATGCGTGTGGTCAAGAGCTTTGCCAATGAGCAGACCGAACGCTCTAAGTTTCGCGCCTCGAACAATCGCTACCTTTCGTCCAAGGAGAACATGTATCACGCCATGGGCGTCTACACCGCGACGTATGGCCTGCTCTCGGGCGTGCTCTATGTGATCGTGGTGCTGCTGGGCGGTTGGCTCGTTGCCCAGGGTCAGCTGCAGGTGGTCGATATGGCAACCTTCGCGCTCTACATTTCGCTGTTCTGCACGCCGCTCGAGACGCTCGTCAATTCGGCCGAGACGTATCAGAAAGCCATCGCCGGCTTTAAGCGCATGGATGAGGTACTCTCGACTGTCCCCGATATTCAGGATAAGCCGGGTGCTGCGGATCTGCAGGTGACGGCTGGTGCTGTGGAGTACCGCGACGTGTGCTTTAGCTACGAGGATGTTGAATTGGCCGAGCGCGGCGCCGACGGACGCCCTGTTATCGACCACATGGACCTGTCCATCAAGCCCGGTCAGACCATCGCTTTGGTTGGCCCCTCGGGCGGCGGCAAATCGACGACTTGTTCGCTGTTGCCGCGCTTTTACGACGTTGCCGCCGGCTCCATTAGCATCGACGGCCAGGATGTGCGCGACGTGACGCAGCATAGTCTGCGCCGTGCCATCGGCCTGGTGCAGCAAGATGTGTACCTGTTTGATGGAACGATCGGCGAGAACATCGCCTACGGCAAGCCGGGCGCCACGGCAGAAGAGATCGCCGAAGCGGCCTGCCGCGCCAATATTGATACCTTTATCGAATCGCTTCCGCAAGGCTACGACACCGTGGTGGGCGAGCGCGGCAGCCGTCTTTCGGGTGGTCAAAAGCAGCGCGTCGCCATTGCGCGCGTGTTTCTCAAGAATCCCAAGATCCTTATTTTGGATGAGGCGACGAGTGCCCTGGATAACGAGAGCGAGGAAGCGGTGCAGGAGTCGCTCGAAGAGCTGGCACGCGGCCGTACCACGATCATCATCGCCCACCGTCTCTCGACTATTAAGCATGCTGACGAGATTGCGACCGTTGAGCATGGTCGCGTTGTGGAACGTGGCACGCACGAGGAGCTTCTCGCCCGTGGCGGCACCTATGCCCGTTACTATCGAATGCAGTTCGAAGGTGCGCGTGCGCACGAGCTCGACTGATTGATATGACAGGAAGATCATGGCTGATAAGAACCCTTTGACTCCGGAAGAAGTGACGGAGTTATTCTCCGAAATCGATGCATCCGGCGTCTTGGATCCTACGCTCGCCAAAAAGCGCACCGAGCGCATGCGCGAGAAAGAGGCCGCCGTCAAGCGCGGCGACAAGGCGACGCTGGCGCGGCTGCGCAGCGAGGATCGCGCGAGCCAGGCAAAACATATCGACCCGCTGTCCGAGGACGACCCTTCGGGCTCGCAGGTGAGCCATACCATTACGAAGACCGCCATGGCCGTGGTTATCGGCATCTTGGTGCTGATTGTGGGCATGCAGATTGGCTACGGCGTGATGCGACGTCTGAATACCGCGAACCTTTCCGAAAGTGTTTCGGTGGATACCGTTTCGACCGCGCTCAAGGGTGGACTTGAATGGGGCAATGGCTTTACGCAGTTCCCGCTCGATTTTACCGTCGACGAGGCCGATGAGCGCGCGGGCACGGTTGAGGTGACAGTGCTGGATACGTCTTCTGCCAATGAACTCGAGCTGCTGTCAAACGGTCAGATTCAGGCGGCGGCGCTCGCAACCAACGCCCTGCTCAACGACAAGATCGACCGTGTGGTGTATAACGTTCACGCCTATATCGACGAGGACAGCAGGATCCAGCATGATTCCTTCTTTGGCATGTTTCCTGCTCAGGGGCACCAAAGCGCCATCCTGACGTTCGTTTGGACCAAGAGCTCGTCCAACGCCACGAGTATCGACTGGAAGATGCGCATCGTAAGCATGGACGACACCATTGCCGAGCGCATTCAAAAACAGGTCAACTCGGTTTCATCGCTGATCGAGGACCCGGTGGTGAGCCAGACCAAGATCACGGAGGAGCAGGCCGAGCGCGATCTTGAGCATCGTCTGCACGGTCGAGAGATCTTCCGCGGCGGAAAGCCCGATCGCACGCCGTCCGAGCTGCTGGAGCAGGACAAGCAAAAGTAGTCCGCAGCCACATAGAACGATGCCATCCCGCGTGAGCCGCAAGCCCACGCGGGATGATTTTTCTGGGGCGGGGATTAAAAAACCATTCTGTCATGTATGCAGTTGGCGACAAAGCCCTGCTCTCAGAATAATTTTTTAATCCCCGTCCCAGAAAAATCA
This sequence comes from uncultured Collinsella sp., assembly GCA_902495985.1. Taxonomy (GTDB): domain Bacteria; phylum Actinomycetota; class Coriobacteriia; order Coriobacteriales; family Coriobacteriaceae; genus Collinsella. The sequence goes on along the minus strand of CABUZF010000031.1, from coordinate 799 downwards.
TTATGCACAGGAAGTCATAATTATCATTTTGTAAACAATTCTATGTAATTAATGCCATGGGCGATGCTTGCGGTTAGAATACCGCGAGGCCTAACTACACACCTTTAAGCCGGTCCTGTGAGACCGGGAAGGAGAACTATGGCGAACAACCATATTGCGGGCGCTGCCGCCCGCACCGTCGTGCCCAGCGAGCTGTGCCAGCGTATGCTGGCTAAAACCAGCAAGGGCACCTGCGGTCCCTGCATCCTGTATCTTGAGGATGGGACCATTTTTTATGGCCGTGCATGCGGTGCCGAGGGCACTGCAACCGGCGAGGTCTGCTTTAACACGTCGCTCGAGGGCTACTTTGAGGTCATGACCGACCCGAGCTATGCCGGCCAAATCGTAACCATGACTTATCCGCAGATCGGCAACTACGGCATTGACGAGACCGATGTCCAGTCGGCCTTCCCCGGCGATACCGCACGCCCCGCGAGCGCTCCCGCCATGCGCGGCATGGTCGTCCACGACATGTGCGCCACGCCTTCTAACTGGCGCTCGACCGTCAGCGTGCCGGAGTACCTGCGTGCACACGGCATCGTCGCTATCGAGGGCGTCGACACCCGCGCTCTCGTGCGCCACCTGCGCGACAACGGTTCCAAGATGGGCATAATCTCGACGGAGATCTTCGACGTCGACGAGCTTGCCGAGCGCCTGTCCGCCGCGCCTACGCTGGTCGGCGAGAACCTGGTCAAGACCGTGAGCTGCCCTGAGCCCCATATCTTTGCCGCGAGCGACCTGCCCGCTACGCATGACTTTG
>CABUZF010000030.1 GCA_902495985.1 uncultured Collinsella sp. | reverse complement strand
GCGACAATCGCCAGCACGCGCTCGTACTCGGTCGGAATGACCTTCACAAAGTGCTTGTTCATCGAGTCGAAGCTGTAGAGCAGCTTAATGCCGCGCGGGCTCTGCGTCGCGTCCACGTGCTCCTGAATGAGCTCGCGAATCTGCGCCAGCTCGCCGGCCGTCGGGGCTTTAAGCTCAACGCTCTCGTGGTTAACACGGGCATCGAGCGTGCCGTACTGGTCAAAGACATAGGCCACGCCACCCGTCATGCCGGCGGCGAAGTTCTGCCCAACCTCGCCCAGGATGAGCGCCAGACCACCCGTCATGTACTCGCAGCCATGGTTGCCGCAGCCCTCGACCACCACCGTGGCACCGGAGTTGCGTACGCCAAAGCGCTGGCCTGCCAGGCCGTTAATGAAGCCGCGGCCGCTCGTAGCGCCAAAGAACGCAACGTTGCCCACAATGATGTTCTCGTCGAACTTGTAGGTCGCATGCGGGTTGGGGCGCACCGACACCTCGCCGCCCGAAAGGCCCTTGCCAAAGTAGTCGTTGGCGTCGCCGCACACGTTGAGCGTAATGCCGCGCGGCAGGAAAGCGCCAAAGCTCTGACCGGCCGAACCATCGCAATCGATGGTGATGGAGCCGGCGGGCAGGCCCTCGGGATGCGCCTTGGTCACCGCGTTGCCCAAGATGGTGCCCACGCAGCGGTTGACGTTGGCGATATCGGCGCGGAAGCGAATCGGACGCAGGTGCGCACGGGCATCGGCCGTATAGGGCACAAACAACGTGGAGTCGAGCGTCTTGTCGAGCTCGCTGTCCGCAGCCATCTGGGGCAGGAAGTGACGGCCGTCGGCACCCGGGATGTGGGCACCAAACTCACAGGTCGCGCTCGCCAGCACGGGCGACAGATCGAGCAGGTTAGCCTTGCGGTTGCCCGGGACCTCAATCTGGCGCAAGCACTCGGGATGGCCGACCATCTCGTCGACGGTGCGGAAGCCCAGGCTCGCCATGACCTCGCGCAGTTGCTCGGCAACAAAGAGCATAAAGTGCTCAACGTGCTCGGGCTTGCCGCGGAAGCCGCGACGCAGGCGGCAGTTTTGCGTGGCGATGCCGGCCGGGCAGGTATCCTGCTGGCAGTCGCGCTGCATGAGGCAGCCCATCGAGATGAGCGGCATGGTCGCAAAGCCAAACTCCTCGGCACCCAGCAGGCAGGCGACGGCAACATCGGTGCCGTCCATGAGCTTGCCGTCGGCCTCGAGCACCACGCGCGAGCGCAGGCCGTTTTGCAGCAGCGTCTGCTGGGCCTCGGCAAGACCGAGCTCCAGCGGCAGACCGGCGTGCCAAATGGAATCGCGAGCAGCGGCACCCGAGCCGCCGTTGTGGCCGCTGATCAAAATCTTGTCGGCAGCGCCCTTGGCAACGCCGGTGGCGATGGTACCGACGCCGGCCTCGCTGACCAGCTTGACCGACACGCGCGCGCCGGGGTTGGCGTTCTTAAGGTCAAAGATCAGCTCGGCCAGGTCCTCGATGGAGTAGATGTCGTGGTGCGGCGGAGGCGAGATCAGGCCGATGCCGGGCGTGGACTGACGGACCTCGGCAATCCAGGGATAGACCTTCTTGCCGGGCAGGTGACCGCCCTCGCCAGGCTTGGCGCCCTGGGCCATCTTGATCTGGATCTCGAAGGCGCTGCACAGGTAACGGCTCGTCACGCCAAAGCGCGCGCTTGCCACCTGCTTGATGGCGGAGTTCTTGGAGTCGCCGTTGGCCAGCGGGGTCTCGCGACGCGGATCCTCGCCGCCCTCGCCCGAGTTGGAACGGCCATGCAGGCGGTTCATGGCGATAGCCATGCACTCGTGCGCCTCTTTGCTGATGGAGCCGTACGACATGGCGCCGGTGTTAAAGCGGCGGACGATGTTGAGCGCGGGCTCGACCTCGTCGAGTGCCACCGGGGTGCGGCCGCCGGCATCAAAGTCGAGCAGGTCGCGCAGGCGCACGGCACGGCCGGTGCGGTGCAGGCGGGCGCTGTACTCCTTAAAGGTGTCGTAGCTGTCCTCGCGGCAGGCGGTCTGCAGCAGGTAGACGGTCTGCGGATCGATGAGGTGATCCTCGCCGCCGAGCGGGCGCCACTTGGTCAGACCCAGCGTGGGCAGCTGATTGGGAGCCGGGCTCTTAAGGATGGCAAGCGCGGCGTCATAGCGCTCATTCTGCTCGCGCTCGACGTCCTCGACGCCCATACCGCCCACACGGCTCACCGTGCCGGCGAAGTACGCGTTGACGAACTCCGGCGTAAAGCCCACGGCCTCGAAGATCTGCGCAGAGTGGTAGCTCTGCACCGTGGAGATGCCCATCTTGGACATGATGGAGACGATGCCCGCCGTCGCGGCCTTGTTGTAATTGGCGATGCCCTGCTCGGCCGTCACGTCCAGGTCGCCGCGTGCCGCCAGATTGCGGATGCACGCATGCGCGTTGTACGGGTAGATGCCGCTTGCGGAGTAGCCCACCAGCGCCGCAAAGTCGTGCGGAGACACGGCATCGCCGCACTCCACCACGATATCGGCAAAGGTGCGCACGCCGGCACGGATCAGGTGGTTGTGCACGCAGCCCACGGCGAGCAGCGACGGTACGGGCACCTCGCCCGCAGCGGCACGGTCGCTCAGCACCACGATGTTCACGCCATCGCGAACCGCAGCCTCGACGTCTTCGGCAAGCTGCTTGAGCGCAGCCTGCAGCGCGCCCTCGCCGGCATCGCGGCGGTAGACGGCACGGAAACGGCGGGTCTTAAAGCCAACACGGTCAATCGCGCAAATGCGGTCGAACTCCTCCTCGCTCAGCAGCGGGCGCTCCAGGCGCACCAGCTGGCAGGCCGTACGGGAGTCCTCGAGCAGGTTGCCGTGGTTGCCCAGGTAGAGCGTGGTCGAGGTGACCATGTGCTCGCGCAGGGCATCGATCGGCGGATTCGTGACCTGGGCGAACAACTGATAGAAGTAGTCAAAGAACGAGCGCGTCTTCTTGGACAGGCAGGCCAGCGGCGCATCGATGCCCATCGAGGCGAGCGGAGCCTTGCCCTGCTGGGCCATGGGACGCACGACCTCGTCGACGTCATCCCAGTGGTAGCCGAGCTTGGCCATACGCACGGCGGCGGGCACCTCGGCGTCCTCGGCGGGCGTTGCCGCAACGGGCTCATCGAGCGCGTCAACGGTTAGCGTCTCCTCGGCAATCCAATCACGGTAGGGCTTTTCCTTGGCGTAACGGGCACGCAGCTCATCGTTGTAGATGACGCGCCCGCGGGCAAAGTCGACCTCGAGCATCTGGCCCGGTCCCAGGCAGCCGCTCGTCAGGATGTTCTCGGGGCTCACCTCGATGGTGCCCACCTCGCTCGCCAGCATAAAGCGACCGTCGCGCGTCACATAGTAGCGGGCGGGACGCAGGCCGTTACGGTCGAGGGCGGCACCCAGCGTGCGACCGTCGGTAAAGGCGATGGCCGCCGGGCCATCCCACGGCTCCATGAGCATGGACTGGTAAGCGTCGTAGGCGCGGCGCTCCTCACTCAGGCTGTCGTTGTGGTCCCACGGCTCGGGCAGCAGCATGGATGCGGCACGCGTAAGCGGGCGACCGTTCATGACCAAAAACTCAAGCACATTGTCCAGAATCGCGGAGTCGGAACCCTCGCGGTTGATGATGGGCATCACGCGCTCAAGATCGTGCTGCAGCACGGGGCTGTACAGGTTGGGCTCGCGGGCGCGGATCCAGTTGACGTTGCCCTTGAGGGTGTTGATCTCGCCGTTGTGGATGATAAAGCGGTTGGGGTGCGCGCGTTCCCAGCTGGGCGTGGTGTTGGTGGAGTAGCGCGAGTGTACGAGCGCCACGGCCGTCTTGACGGCGGCGTCGTTGAGGTCGATGAAGAAGCGACGCATCTGCGTGGCCACAAGCATGCCCTTGTACACGATGGTGCGCGAGCTCATGGAACACACGTAGAAGATCTTGTCGCGCAGGGCAAACTCGGCGTCAGCCTTCTTCTCGATGGTGCGGCGGCACACGTACAGGCGGCGCTCGAAGGCGTCACCTGCCGGCGTGTCGTCCGGACGGCCCAGGAAGGCCTGCAGGATGGTAGGCATGCAGGCGCGGGCCGTCTCGCCCAGGTCGTGCGGGTCGACCGGCACCTCGCGCCAAAAGAGCAGCGGCACGCCAGCCTCGGCGCAGCCCTCCTCAAACACGCGGCGGGCATCCTCTACGCCCTTGTCGTCCTGCGGGAAGAACAGCATGGCTACGCCATAGTCGCCCTCTGCCGGCAGAATCTGGCCGCACTTTTGAGCCTCTTTACGGAAAAAGTGATGCGGAACCTGGAACAAGATGCCAGCGCCGTCGCCGGTGTTCTTCTCGAGTCCCGTACCACCGCGGTGCTCCAAGTTAACCAGAATGGACAGTGCGTCGTCCAGGATCTGGTGATGGCGCTCGCCGTTGATATCGGCAAGCGCGCCGATGCCACACGCATCGTGGTCGAATTCGGGGCGATAAAGGCCCTGCTGCTGAGCGGAATCTGCCTGCATCGCGATCCTCCCCTAGATATTTAGACAGTCAGTTGAATAGGCATACTAGGAGCATCGCCGGCCCGTTGTGTTTCTCACCCGTTTCGAAACAATCGCGTAACGCACGCCCTACGAGTGGACACCGCCGACCTCAAGGGCGACAACATAGGCCCCAAGTTCGGCCTGCAAACTCACCTCTTCAAACATCTCAATCTGTAACAGTAAGACCCAATTTCCATCCCTAGTTGTTACAGATCAAGACATTTCAGCAATCCCCTTTCACCATCCTATTCAAATACAACAATTTTGTTAGTCTTGGTTAACTTTTTAGCCTAAAACGGGTATCCTTTGCGGCGTCAAACAAACGACACGCATGCCGTGCCACATTAAGGAGGCCCCTATGGCAAACCAGACAGACCGGCAGACGATCCAACTCGTCCTTATCCGCCACGGAGAGTCGGAGTGGAACAAACTCAACCTGTTCACCGGCTGGACCGACGTAGAGCTCACCGACACGGGCCGCGAAGAAGCCGCCGCAGGCGGTCGAGCCCTCAAAGAAGCCGGTTTCGACTTTGACGTCTGCTACACTTCGCGCCTCAAGCGCGCGATCCACACCCTCAACATCGTGCTCGGCCAAATGGATCGCGAGTGGCTGCCCGTCATCAAATCCTGGAAGCTCAACGAGCGCCACTACGGCGCGTTGCAGGGTCTCAACAAGGCCGATGCCGCGGCGGAGCACGGCGACGAACAGGTGCTCATCTGGCGCCGCTCCTTCGATATCTGCCCGCCGGCACTCGAGCCGAACGACGCGCGCGATCCCCACACCCAGGAGCAATACCGTGATGTCGCACCCGACCAGCTGCCCTACACCGAGTGCCTCAAGGACACGATAGCCCGTGCCTGGCCTTATTTCGAAGACGAGATTCGCCCCCAGATGCTCGCCGGCAAGCGCGTACTCATCGCCGCACACGGCAACTCCCTGCGCTCTCTCGTCATGAAGTTCGAGCACCTCACGCCCGAGGAGATCCTCAAGGTCAACATCCCCACCGGCGTGCCACTCGTCTACACCTTCGATGCCGATTTCAACGTCCTCGACAAGCGCTACATCGGCGACCCGGCGACCATCGCCGCCAAGATCGACGCCGTGGCCAACCAAGGCAAGGCGCGCAGGTAACCCCAACCCAAACCCGACGCGTGGCGCCGCACGACCCAGATGCGACGCCACGCCGTCCATACACAGGAGCGCACCATGCTCAACCATCTCAAACAACACTTTGGCTCCCGACGCACCGGTGGTCACGGAGGCCTAGACATTGCGCGGCACATCGGCCCCGGGCTGCTCGTGACCGTCGGCTTTATCGACCCGGGCAACTGGGCCTCCAATATGGCCGCGGGCTCGCAGTTTGGCTACGCGCTGTTGTGGATCGTCACGCTGTCCACGATTATGCTCATTGTGCTACAGCACAACGCGGCACACCTGGGTATCGCCACGGGCGCCTGTCTTGCCGAGGCCACGACACGTTACCTCCCCCGCTTCGTTGGGCGCACGGTGCTCGCCAGTGCCTATCTCGCGACCATCGCCACCGCCATGGCCGAAGTCCTGGGCGGCGCGATTGCCCTTCAAATGCTCTTTGGGCTACCCGTGCGTGCGGGCTGTGTCATCGTGGCGGCAGTATCGATGGCGATGCTCATGACGAACTCCTACAAGCGTGCCGAACGCTGGATCATCGCCTTCGTAGGCGTGGTAGGACTCTCGTTTTTGGCCGAGCTTGCACTAGTCAAGGTCGACTGGCCGCAAGCCGCCGCAAGCTGGATCACGCCCAGTATGCCCACTGGCTCTGCCGCGATTATCGTGAGTGTCCTGGGTGCGGTCGTTATGCCCCACAACCTCTTTCTGCACTCCGAGGTCATCCAATCCATGCACTTCGAAGGCCAAGGCGAGCAGGTTATCGAAGAGCGTCTGCGCTATGAGCTCTTCGACACGCTCTTTTCGATGGGCGTGGGCTGGGCAATCAACTCGGCCATGGTCATCCTGGCCGCAACGACCTTCTTTGCGCACGGCATTGTCGTAGACGACCTCGCCGTCGCAGCGGACACGCTCTCCCCCATTCTGGGCCCAGCAAGCTCGACAATCTTTGCGGTGGCGCTGCTGTTTGCGGGCCTCTCGAGTAGTGTGACGGCAGGCATGGCGGCAGGCACCATCACCGCAGGCATGTTCGACGAGGAATACGACATCCACGACCGACATTCCTCGATCGGGGTGGTGGCCTGTTTCGCCGGCGCAGTGGCGGCGTGCCTGGTCGTCCCAAATCCTTTTGAAGGTCTCATCTGGAGCCAGGCGCTGCTGTCGCTTCAGCTGCCGATCACGGTATTCGTGCTTATACGGCTCACCAGCTCACGCCGCGTCATGGGCAAATACGCCAACTCGCGCCCGCTCAACGCGTTGCTCGTAGGAATCGGCGTCATCGTAACGGTTCTCGACATCGTGCTGCTAACGGGGATGTAATTGGGATGGCGTGACTGTCCAGATATAACGTCTCAATCTGTAACACGTAAGGCCGTTTTAAACCGTCAGATAAATCAAAAGGGCCCCGGCCGAGAATTCGACCGGGGCCCTTGGACAGAACTCTGTATGGCTAATCGCCGTGTGTCTACGAGTTACTCCTCGACGAGCTCAAACTCATCGGGGCCGACGCCGCAGACCGGGCATACGTAATCCTCGGGCAGCTCGGGCGTGTCGACCTCAACCTCGTAACCGCAAACGGTGCACACGAACTTATACGTCTTCTTCTCCTCAGCCATGATGTTCTCCTCTCGAACGCGACTGGTGATGTACTTCGTTTATTAGTATAGATTCTCAATAATATAATGCAAGTATTTTTAGAACATTTCTAGCCTTGATACGACGAAGCCTTGGGCGGCGTCTTGCCCTTCAAGACCTTGTGATAGTAGTCATAGGTCAGCGGGGCCTCGCCGCTCAAGCGCTCGGCGTCCTCCACCTCGCCGATAAAGAGCAGGTGCGTGCCCACATCCACGGTATCAATTAGACGGCAGCTAAACAGCGCCGCCGCGTGCTCGGGCACATAGGGCATGCCCAACGCGGTCTCGTGGGTCTCGTACTTGGCAAACTTGTCGTAGCCACTGCTGGTGCGGAAGCCAAAGTTACCGATATAGAGCATGTCGGCCGTCTGATCGATCACGGTCAGCGCAAAGGCCTTAGCCGATGCGATTACGCCGGACGTGACATTTTCCTTGTTCACGGCAATTGAGATGCGCGGCGGGGCGGATGTCACCTGCACCGCTGTGTTGATAACGCAGCCGGCACGCAGCCCGTCCGCCGCAGCGCTCACCACGTACAGGCCACTCGGCATGGTAAAGAACGCAGTTTTGTCCATAACGATCACTCCCCTAACCCAGGATTGAACCTCGTGGATGTATGTACCCACAAAAAAGGCGGCACCCATAACGGACGCCGCCTTTGAGACATATGTGTCAGAACAGTAAGAAAGATGAGACACCCGCAGTTGCGGTGAAATAGGGACTGAATAGTCCCTCAAACAGGCAAAACAGTCCGTATTCCACCGCAACTTATACAGAGTGCCTAGCGGTTGCGCTCCTTAAGGGCGCGGTCGATCTCGCGTTGGACATCACGCTTAGCCATGTCCTCGCGCTTGTCATAGAGCTTCTTGCCGCGACCCAGACCCAGCAGCAGCTTTACGCGGCCGTCGGTATTAAAGTAGAGCTCCAACGGAACCAGCGCATAACCACGGTTGCGAAGTTTGCCGTCAAGAAAGTCGATCTCCTTGCGGTGCAGCAGCAGACGACGCCGACGGTCGGGATCGCGATTCCACACGCCACCATGGCTATAAGGGTGGATATGCAGGCCGACGAGCCAGCACTCCCCACCGCGAATCAGCGCGAAGGTATCGGTGATCTGGCAGGCGCGCTCGCGAATCGACTTGACCTCGGTGCCACTCAGTTCAATACCGCATTCGAACGTCTCATCGATAAAGTACTCGTGATGCGCCGAGCGATTCTTAGAAATGAGCTTGCGTTCACGCTTACTGGGCATCGCCGGCCTCCTTGGCGCCATCGGAACCCTTGCCCGTAGCTTCGCGCTTAGCCTTGCGCTCGGCATTGAGCTCAGCATCGCTCTCACGCACCAGTTTGATAATCGCCGCGCAGGCTTCCTCGCCCACCAAGTCGCGAGCACGCACCGTCAGGCGCGTCGCCTCCTGCTTGTCGCCGTCGCTTGCAGCATCGGTCGCGCACATAATCAGGCAGATGGCAATCTCGGCCGAAGGTGAGGTCGGCACGCCTTGCAGGGCCAGTTCACCCATCACGTGGTCGTCGCTCTCATCAGCGGCATCCGGATAGGTGGTATGGATCTTGTTGAGCAGGCGCGTCGTATGCGCATCGTTGGGCGCCAGGCGCAGCGCCAGACGCGCGCAGCCCACGGCAGCCGAAACGTTCTCGGTCTCGGGCTCCAAGAAGTACTGACCTAGATTGGCGTAAGCGCGGGCGGCGCACTTGCCATCGCTTGCACGCTCCAGCACCGAGAACGAGAGCGATGCCCACTCCTGCTTGTCCTCGAGTGCGCGGAACAGCTCGGCCAAATCCAAGCGATAGTTGCAGTTCATGGGGTCCCAACGCACAGCCTGCATCAGGGCATTACGAGCGCTCACATAATCCTGCTGGCGAATGTAGGCAAACGCCATGTCAGAGTACAGGCGGTCAAACGGCACCTCGACCTGCACGAGCTCGCGCGGATCCTTCTCCACGCGGCGATAGGCCAAGCGCTCAAACTTGCTATCGAAGCTAAAGTATTGACGCTTCTCCTCCGTCTTGCACTCAGCATCAATATACTCCTCGGCGAGCTCCACCAGACGCTCCAACAGCGGCGTCGCCGTGGCCAAGTCTCCCTGCGCCAGGTAATTCTC
>CABUZF010000029.1 GCA_902495985.1 uncultured Collinsella sp. | reverse complement strand
CGGAAGGAGGCCAGCTTGGGCCCCGACAAGTCGATCTACGCCCCGCCCGCGACCGGCCCGCTCGCCGGGCTCAACGAGGACCAGATAGAGAACCTGCTGCTCAGGGCGGTGTTGGCCGACCTAAAAGCGGAAGGGTGGGACCCGGCTTCGATCTCGAACAGGAGCAAGTGCGAGCTCGGCGAGAGATTGAGGCGGGCGACCGCCCTGCCCCTCCGCTCGATCACAGGTTTCTTGAGGATATCGAAGAGCTCCTATGAGTACTGGAGGCCCCGCGTCGCCGCGCCGCGCGACCGCGACGCCGACATACGCGGCCGCGTGGTGCGCATCTTCCGCGAGGGCTCGGGGTGCTGGGGGTACCGCACCGTCTGGGCGCGCCTGCGCCGCGAGGGGGTCCGCGCCAGCGAGAAGCGCGTGGCCCGCGTGATGCGCGAGGAGGGCCTCGAGGTCGTCTACAACAAGAGGCGCGCCCGGGGCTACAGCTCCTACGCCGGCGAGGTCTCCAAGGCGCCGGAGAACCTCGTGAACAGGAATTTCCACGCCGACGAGCCCAACCGGCTGTGGCTCACCGACATCACCGAGTTCAGGCTCCCGGGCGGCGGGAAGGTCTACCTGAGCCCGATCGTCGACTGCTTCGACGGGATGCCCGTCGCCTGGTCGATCGGGCTGCACCCCGACAAGCGCCTCGCGAACTCGAGCCTGCTCAAGGCCTGCGCGGCCAGGCCGGCGGGCGCCCGCACGACGATCCACTCGGACCGCGGCGGCCACTACCGCTGGCCGGAGTGGATCGGGATCTGCGAGGAGAACGGGCTGGTCAGGAGCATGTCCGCGAAGGGCTGCAGCCCGGACAACTCGGCCTGCGAGGGCTTCTTCGGCCGCCTCAAGAACGAGTTCTTCCACTACAGGGACTGGGAGGGCGTGACGGCCGGGGAGTTCATGGGCAGGCTCGAGGCCTACCTCGTATACTATCGTGAGGAGCGGATCAAGAAGTCCCTCGGGTGGCTCAGCCCGATGGAGTACCGCAGGAAGCTTGGATACGCCTAGGCGCGGTCCAAGAAATCGTCCGCACCCCCTTTGGCAGCAAATACAGGAACTATTCCACCGCAACTTCTTGTTCGTCTTTTTGGGATGGGGCCTGCTCGGTTTGGTAAAATACCCCCGCACTTGGGAACGGATGGGCTCCGGTGGGCTCCGCGGTCCTCAAAACCGTTGCGAGGCGTGCAAAACGTCTTGGATGTGTTCGATTCACATACGTTCCCGCCATACGCTACCAGCGCTTTTGTGCTCGCGGTCTTGCTGCGTGCCGCAAAGGCGCTGTTTTGTTTTTGCACGAGCTTTTCGTAGCGCTGCTATTTCGGTGGCTGTATTTAGCTTCGTGCACCGGGTTTCGAGCATGCCGATGGAGGTGTTTTGCCGTATGACTACCGTAAGACGTGCCGATCTTTCTTGTGTCGTCCAAGCGGGCGGGCTGTCCTCGCGCATGGGCTGCGATAAGGCTCGCATGGCGTTTTGCGGCGAGCCGCTCATCGAACGCGTGCTGGGTCGGCTGGCGCCAGTTGCCGGCGAGTTGGTCGTGACGACTTCGCGTCCCAGCGAGCTTGTCTACCTTGAGGAGCGCGCGTTTGGCGGCCTGGTGCCGCGAATAGTGTCGGACCTTGAGGGGCCGGCGGGCGCCATGCGCGGCATCGCGAGCTCGCTGGCTGCGGCTCGGCTTCCTCTCGTGGCGATCGTCGCCTGCGATATGCCGTTTGTCTCGCCGGAACTCATCGGCGCGCTTGCCGATCGTGTTGAGGCCGAGGCACTCGATGTGTGCGTCCCGCGCGAGGAGCGGGGGATTGAGCCGCTTTGCGCCGTCTGGCGCCGTGACGCGTGTGCGCCGGTCGCTCATGAGCTGCTCGCCTGCGACCGCCAGCGCATTCGCTGCCTGATCAATCGCGTTCAGGCTGGTTATATGGATGAGCCGCAGATCGTTAAGGCCGCGGGCTCGACGCTCTGCTTCGAGAACGTCAATACGCCCGAGGAGTTTGCGGCGGCCGAGTTACTCGCCTAGACGATTGGAGTTGCCATGTCTCACGATATTTGCCCCGACACGGGAGAGCCTTGCACTTGCGATGGTTCCGAGCCCTGTACCTGCGGCTGCGGTGGCTGTGGACATACTGCGGAAGAGGAAGCGGCCGCTGCGGCGTATCGTGAGGCACACCGCGAAGGCCCGTCCGGTGATGCCCTCGACCACGAGCGCAAGATTATCGTGTCGTTTGACAGCACCTTCGATGTGATGGAATGCGAGCAGCTGTGCCTGGATGCCGGTGTGCCCGGGCGCATTATGCCGCTGCCCGGCTCCATCACCGCCGGCTGCGGCCTGTGCTGGGCCATGCCGTTCTCCGGCGATGCCCTCGCCGCCTTCCGTGCTGCTACCGAAGGCCGCGTAACCCCCGCCGACTACCATCAACTCGTCCTCTAACCAACCACACCACCACAAAGGTGCCTGTCCCCAATGTGGTGGTTTGGAACATATGGACGAAACAGCTTCGAAACACGCGATTTGCATGTCAGGCACTCAAAAACGCTTCTACCTGCATCGTAATCAAAACGAAACATCCGCTCGTCGGCTTATGCGAAACTTTGCTGCAACAGTGCGATATTATCCATACTCGATAAAGCTCGCGGCGCATGGGGTGCCGCGACCGACATTTTTCTTTTCCATCAATTGGAGGAAGCATGAGCTACACGCAGAAAGTTCTCGAAGAGCTCAAGGCCCGCTATCCCGAGCAGCCTGAGTTCATCCAGGCCGCGACCGAGATTCTCGGCACCATCCAGCCGGCGCTCGACGCCCACCCCGAGTACGAGGAGGCCGCCCTGCTGGAGCGCCTCGTCGAGCCCGAGCGCATCGTCATGTTCCGTGTTCCCTGGGTCGACGACCAGGGCAAGGTTCAGGTCAATCGCGGTTACCGTGTCGAGTTCAACTCTGCCATTGGACCCTACAAGGGCGGCTTGCGCTTTAACCCGACGGTCACCCTGGGTATGCTCAAGTTCCTGGGTCTGGAGCAGATCCTCAAGAACAGCCTGACCACCCTTCCCATGGGCGGCGGCAAGGGCGGCTCCGACTTTGACCCCAAGGGCAAGTCCAACAACGAGATTATGCACTTCTGCCAGTCCTTCATGACCGAGCTCTATCGCCACATTGGCCCCAACACCGACGTTCCCGCCGGCGACCTGGGTGTTGGCGGCCGCGAGGTTGCCTACCTGTTCGGTCAGTACAAGCGCCTGACCAACGAGTGGACCGGCGTCCTTACCGGCAAGGGCCTTTCCTTTGGCGGCTCGCTCGCCCGTACCGAGGCCACCGGTTACGGTCTGGTTTACTTTGTGGACGAGTACCTCAAGAGCCGCGGCGACTCCTTCGAGGGCAAGAACGTCGTCGTTCATGGCTCCGGCAACGTCGCTATCTACGCCGTCCAGAAGGTCTCCCAGCTCGGCGGCAAGGTGCTGGCCTGCTCCGACACCCACGGCTGGGTCGAGGATCCCGACGGCATCGACTACACCGTGCTCGAGCATGTCTACAACAAGAAGCGCTCCGGCCACGACAAGGGCGTTACGCTCGCTATGTACGTTGACGAGAAGCCTAACGCCGTGTGGCACGAGGGCGACGGCCGCGGCGTGTGGCAGCTTCCCTGCGATATCGCGCTGCCCTGCGCTCGCGAGAACACGCTGCTTCTCGAGGACGCCCAGGCGCTCGTCGCCAACGGCTGCAAGGTGGTCGGCGAGGGCGCGAACATGCCCACGACCATCGAGGCTACGACCTACTTCCAGGAGAACGGCGTCGCCTTTATGCCCGGTAAGGCTGCCAACGCCGGCGGCGTGCTCGTGTCCGGCCTGGAGATGAGCCAGAACGCCGAGCACCTGTCCTGGACCTTCGAGGAGGTCGACGGCAAGCTCGAGCAGCTCATGCGCGGCATGTTCCACAACGTGGACGACACCGCCAAGAAGTATGGCCAGGAGGGCAACTTTGTCATGGGCGCCAACATCGCCGGCTTCCTGAAGGTCGCCGACGCCATGCTCGCCCAGGGTGTCTGCTAAGTCTTCGCTCGACATAGCATGTGATAAGGCTCCCAGCTATCCGGCTGGGAGCCTTTTTTGATCCGTTGGGGACGGAGGAAAACGGATCATTTTGTCTCGGCATGAGTTGCGGTCCCTCGTTTGGTACACTTAAAAGTACTGGACAAGTGGAGAGATGGGGGAGAACGTGCTCAAGTTCGGTACCTACGTCCGTGTTGGAAACGCGGCCGAAGCCTATGAGCTCTTGCAGAAGAACCGCAACAACAAGATTGTGGGCGGTGGCATCTGGATGCGCCTGGGTTCGCGTCGCGTGGCGACGGCGATTGACCTTTCGGCCTGCGGACTCGATCAGATCGAGGAGACCGAGACCGAGTTTCGCATCGGTGCCACGTGCACGCTGCGCCAGCTCGAGCGCCATGCTGGGCTCAACGCGCTTGTCAACCGTGTCTTTGAGTTTGCGGTCCACGATATCGTGGGCGTGCAGCTGCGCAACACCGCCACGGTGGGCGGCAGCATCTACGGCCGCTTTGGCTTCTCGGACGTGCTCTCCGCCTTCCTCGCGCTCGATTCGTATGTTGAGCTGACGGGCGCCGGCCGCGTGCCGCTCGCCGAGTTCGTCGACATGGGCTACGTGCGCGACGTTATTGAGCATGTCGTGGTCGTCAAGCACGATTACCGTGCGAGCTACGAGGCCGTGCGCAAGGCCGCGACGGACTTCCCCTCACTGAACGTCACCGCCGCCTGGTGGGACAACAGCTGGCATGTCACCGTGGGTGCCCGCCCGCTGCGCGCGACCTTGCTGCAGGGCGAGGCATGTGGCCTTACCAACGAGCAGCCTTCCGAGGATGAGCTTCGCGCCCTTGCCGCATCCGTGCGTGCCCTGAGCTACGGCACCAACCTGTGGGGCTCGGCCGACTACCGCCGCCGCATCTCGGCCCCGCTGGCGATTCAGGCCGTGCGCCGCGCCGCCGGCATCGAGCTTTCGGCTGCGCTTGCCCACGAGCTCGAGGGCGTGCAGATTCCTAAGTTTGCCACGGACGAGTATTCCTGCCGCCGCGTGCCCGGCGTCGATTCTAGCGAGGTGCGCTAATGGCTGCCAAACTCATCGATCTTTCCTTTACGCTCAACGGCCGCAAGGTCAAGGTTCAGATTGCCCCCGACACCATGCTCTTTGCGCTGCTGCGCGAGCAGGGTTGCGCGTCGGTGCGCTGTGCCTGCGAAACCACCAACTGCGGCCTGTGCACGGTGTGGCTCGACGGCGACCCGGTGCTGAGCTGCTCGGTTCCCGCCGCGCGCGTCGAGGGCCGCTCCATCACCACGATCGAGGGCCTCAAGGCCGAGTCCGAGGCGCTCGCCCGCGCAATGGCTGCCGAAGGTGCCGAGCAGTGCGGTTTTTGCGCCCCCGGCCTTATCATGAACGTGTTGGCGCTTGCCCGCGCCGCCAAGGAGGACCCGAGCCTCGTCGCCACGCGCGAGGAACTCTCGCGCCAGCTTGCCGGCAATCTCTGCCGTTGCAGCGGCTACGAGAGCCAGCTGCGCGCCATCGTGCGCTTCCTCAACGAGTCCGGCGCGCAGGTGGGCTTCGAGATGCCCGAGCTGCCGGTCAATAACACCAGCTCCGATGGTGTCGCGTACAAGCAGATCACTCACAAGCAGCCCAAGAAGGATTCGAAGGCTCTGCTCGAGGGTCGTCCCGTCTACACGGGCGACATGGTGCCCGCCGGCGCGCTCATCGTTAAGCTCAAGCGCAGCCCGTATGCGCGTGCCAAGATCCGCTCCATTGATACGTCGCGCGCCCTGAAGGTGCCCGGCGTTGTGGGCGTCTACACCTATGAGGACGTGCCCAAGCGCCGCTTTACCATCGCCGGCCAGAGCTATCCGCAGCCGAGTCCCTACGACCGCCTGATCCTCGAGAACCTCGTGCGCTACCAAAACGAGGAAGTGGCGATCGTCGCCGCCGAGACCGAGGAGGCCGCCGACAAGGCACTCAAGCTCATCAAGGTCGACTACGAGGTACTCGAGCCGCTGCTCGACTTTACCCAGGCACTCGATAACGACATCGTGGTCCACCCCGAGGGCGACGTGACCTTTATGTTCCCGCAGGGCGGCGACGTTCCGCGCAACTTGGTATGCAGCGGCACGAGCGACTATGGCGACTTGGACGAGGCGTTTGCCCAGAGCGACATCGTCTTCACCCGCACCTATACCAGCCAGGCCACGCAGACTGCGCCCATGGAGACCTTCCGCGCCTTCGCGACGACCGACGCGTTCGGCCGCATCTCGGTGACCACCTCTACACAGGTGCCCTTCCACGTGCGCCGCATGGTCGCGCAGTCGCTCGACATTCCGCAATCGCAGGTGCAGGTCATTAAGCCGCGCATCGGCGGCGGCTTTGGCTCCAAGCAGACGGGCTGCTGCGAGATCTTCGTGGCGTTCGTGACCCAGCAGACTGGCCGTCCGAGCTACTGCTGCTACACCCGCGAGGAGACCATCACCGCAGGCAACTCGCGCCACCAGATGCAGATGACCGTCAAGCTGGGCGCCATGAACGACGGCACCATCACGGCCATCGACCTGCATACGCTGTCCAATGCCGGTGCGTATGGCGAGCACGCCACCACGACGATCGGCCTTTCGGGTCACAAGAGCCTGCCCATCTACAACCACGTGAAGGCGAGCCGCTTTAGCTGGGACGCCGTCTACACCAACACTAACCGCGGCGGCGCGTATCGCGGCTACGGTGCCACCCAAGGCCAGTTTGCCGTGGAGAGCGCCGTCAACGAGCTTGCCGACATGCTGCACATGGATCCCGCCGACCTGCGCCTTAAGAACATCGTGCGCGAGGGCGAGGTCATGCCGCAGTACTACAACGAGAAGCTCAACGCCTGCGCGCTCGACCGCTGCCTGCTGCGCGCGATGGACATGATCGGTTGGCGTGACAAGCCGCTGGCCGTAGACCTGGGCGACCGTGTGCGCGCCCTGGGCTGTGCGCTCACCATGCAGGGCTCGGGCATTTCCAACGTGGATATCGCCGGCATCGACATGCGCCTGGAAGAGGACGGCTTCATTACCATCGGCACCGGCGCCACCGATAACGGCATGGGCGTCGACACGATCCTGGCGCAGATTGCCGCCGAGGAGCTGGGCGTGGAGAGCTCGCTGATCGTGGTGCGCGGCGTGGACACCGACGTGTCGCCGTTCGATGCCGGCTCGTACGCGAGCTCGGGCACGTACGTGACGGGCCTGGCAGCCAAGAACGCTGCGACCGAGCTGCGTGAGAAGATCTGCACCAAGGCCGCCCAGATGTGGGACGTGGATGCCGCCGATGTGGTCTTCGACGGCCAGTACGTGCGTCTTTCCGACGAGCGAGCCGCGCGCGAGCAGAACCGCTACCTCACGCTGCGCGACTTTGCCAACCTGTGCGTCAAGAACATCGCGGGCGGCGACGCGCTCACCTCGCATGCCTCCGCCTGCCTGCCCGTTTCGCCTCCGCCGTTTATGGCCGGTATTGCCGAGGTCGAGGTCGACAAGGCCACCGGCAAGGTGACTGTGGTGGACTATGCGGCAGCTGTGGACTGCGGCACCGTGATCAACGAGGCGCTCGCGCGCGTCCAGGCCGAGGGCGGCATTGCCCAGGGTATCGGCCACGCGCTCTACGAAATCGTTGAGCACGATGAGCGCGGCCGCCTGCGCACCGGCAACTTTATGAGCTACAAGTTGCCCACGCGCCTGGATATCGGCAGCATTCGCGTGGCCTTTGAGCCGAGCTACGAGCCGACGGGCCCGTTTGGCGCCAAGTCGATCGGCGAGGTCGTCATCAACACGCCGCTCGCCGCTGTGGCCTCGGCCGTCGCACACGCCACCGGCCATCAGGTTCGCTCGCTGCCCATCACGCCCGAGAAGGCCCTGCTGGGGGAGTAGCGGGTCAGCGAACAAGTCGTAATTGACGGGGCGGGGCAACTCGTCCCGCCTTTTGCACTCGTGGTGAGGTCGTGAGCCTGTAAAAGGTGTGCGTGCGCTTGCCGTTCGTATCTGCTATCATTCCTAGTCTGTGCGCTCATGCGGGCGTGGCGGAATTGGTAGACGCGCCAGATTTAGGTTCTGGTGGGATTCCCGTGAAGGTTCGAGTCCTTTCGCCCGCACCAACGCACCCGCGTTGGCTTATGCCCTCGCGACGCTTGTTGCATAAAGGTACCAGCACCTCAGATAAGCTGGGCAGTATGAGGAGGAACGTGTTGAACATCACCGCTTCTGACGTCAAGGACGCCAAGCTCACCGCTACGGTCACCATCCCGGCCGCCGACGTCGACGCCGCGATCAAGAAGGCCTACAAGGAGACCGCCAAGAAGTACCGCTTCCCGGGCTTCCGCGCCGGTAAGGCCCCCCGTCCGGTCATCGACTCTGCTCTTGGCGTCGAGGCTACCCTCGCTCAGGCCACCAACGACCTGATCGCCGCCAACGAGCCCGCCGTCCTCAACGAGCTGGACATCGTCCCCACCAAGAACGGTGACTACAAGGAGCTCGACCTCGCCAAGGATCACGAGGACTACACCTACACCGTCGAGTTCTCCCTGCGTCCCGCCGCTGAGCTCTCCTCTTTCGACGCTGTCGAGATCGAGATGCCTCCCGCGGAGGTCACCGAGTCCGAGATCAACAACCAGGTTGAGATGCTCCTCAACTACCGTGCCACCTTCGAGGACGTCGAGGGTCGCGCCGTTGAGGCCGAGGACTACGTTACCGTCGACCTCAAGGCCGTCGAGAACGCCGACAACTTTGCCGCCGAGGGCCGCATGCTCATCGCCGGTAGCGACAGCAACCCCAAGGAGTTCAACGAGGCCCTGATCGGCGCCAACGTTGACGACGTCAAGACCGTCACCTGGACCGACGAGGTCGAGGAGGGCGAGGAGGCCGAGACCCACACCGTCGAGGTCACCGTCAAGGGCATCAAGGTCCGCAACACCCCCGAGCTCACCGACGAGCTTGTTAAGTCCGACTTTGGCTTCGACAGCATCGACGCTATGCGCGACGCCATCAAGATCGAGATCGAGCAGGACAAGGCTTCCCGCCTCCCGGCCGAGAAGGAGAACCGTTGCGTCTCCGCTCTCGCCGAGCGCCTGCAGCTCGATGAGATGGACGCCGACTATGAGCAGTCCGTCTTTGAGGAGCTTGGCCAGAACTTCCTGTCCAACCTCGCTGCCCGCGGCATGACGCTCGACACCTGGCTGCCCGCTTCCGGTCTGACCATGGAGCAGTTCATCGGCGACCTGCACAAGCAGGCCAACGACGTTGCCCGTGAGTCCCTGGCTCTCGACGCTCTCGCCCGTGAGCTCAAGATCGAGGTCACCGAGGACGACATCAACGCCGAGTTCGAGAAGGCCGGCGTCAAGGACGTCGAGGCTT
>CABUZF010000028.1 GCA_902495985.1 uncultured Collinsella sp. | reverse complement strand
CCGGCGGTGTTGACGAGGACGTCGACGCGACCGAAGTCGGCGATGGTGGCGTCGACGGCGGCCTGAACCTCGGCCTCGTCGGTGGCGTTCATCTTGTAACCCTCGGCGTGGATGCCAAACTCGGCAGCGAGGTCGGCGGCAGCAGCCTTGACCTTCTCCTCGTCCAGGTCGAGCAGGACGACGTTGGCGCCGTTGCGGGCGAACTCGCGGCAAATCTCGACGCCCATACCGCCGAGCGCGCCAGTCACGGCGCAGACATCGCCCTCGAGCTTGAGCCAATTGCTCATAGGAACTTCCCTTCTTGTGCCTCCCGGTGGGTCGCTCCCATTAATCGACCCACGTGGTTTTCGCTGGTTATCGTATGCTTTGCATTTGCGCAGGTGAATTGCATATTTGTTAGAATGGCGTTAACTGTAGGTTTACACCGTGCGATGCAGTTTTTTCTCAATTAAGCGCGTGACCTGCGAAAACAACCCCCTGTGGCGCCATGCGTTCACAGGCGCGAAAACGGGAGATTGACGTGTACGATCGACGACTCGAGGCCATATCGGCCGCCGCGGAGCTGGGAAGCTTCTCGCGCGCGGCGGCAAAATTGCGCGTGTCGACTCCGGCGCTCGTCAAGCAGGTGTCGGGCTTCGAGGCCGAGTTCGGCATCACGTTGTTCGAGCGCTCGCACTCGGGCGTCAAGGTGACGCCGGCCGGCGCACTGCTGGTGGACGACGCGCGCTCGATCATGCGGCAGTCCGAGGACGCGCTGCGCCGCGCCCGACGCGCGGCGGGCGAGGGCGGTGCCGTGCGTCTGGGTGTGTCGATGATGTGCCCGGGGCGCCAAACGCTGTCGATGTGGTCAGGCATTCACGATCTGGAACCGTCGCTGCGATTTGAGATCGTGCCGGTAAGCGACCTCTACGACGAGCGCGAGACCGTCATGCGCAGCTTGGGCCGCGAGGTCGATGTGGTGCAGTCGAGCTTTTCGACCCCACGCTGGGGCGACGCATGCCAAAGGCTCCGCATCGTCAACGTGCCGTTTTATATCGACGTGCCGCGCACGAGCCCGCTTGCGCGCAAGACGCGTATCACGGTTGCTGACCTGGAGGGCATGCGCCTGCGCGTGCTCCGTCACGGCAACGACGCTATGGACAGTCTGCGTATCGATCTTTTGGCAGACGGCGGCGTAGACGTGATCGACGTGGACAGCTTTGACTTTGCGCTCTTTAACGAAGCCGAGGAAAAGGGCGACGCGGTACTCACCTGCGGCGCATGGTCGGGGGTACACCCGGCCTTTGTGGGCGTGCCGTTTCTATGCGGGCGAGAGGTGCCGGTCTTTCTGCACTACCCGCTCGAGCCCACCCTCCAAGTCCAAAAATTCGTCAACGCCATGGCCCAACTCCTCAACTAGCTCATCCTTA
This sequence comes from uncultured Collinsella sp., assembly GCA_902495985.1. Taxonomy (GTDB): domain Bacteria; phylum Actinomycetota; class Coriobacteriia; order Coriobacteriales; family Coriobacteriaceae; genus Collinsella. The sequence continues at coordinate 8,114 of CABUZF010000028.1, read as the reverse complement.
CAAAACGAGGCCCTGGCCAAACGGCCAGGGCCTCATCAACTTTTATTCTGTTTTAATGACGGGTTGATTGCGCGCAGGAGGTCTCCCAGGCGGGCCGGGGTGTAACTTCCGCGCGCAGTTTCGCAGCGAAGCGAGAATGTTTGAGCACGGAGGTTACACCCCGGCCCGCCTGGGAGACCTCCGTGGAACAAACCTACCTACTCGAGCTCAAACGCACCCGTGTACAGCTGGTAGTAATACCCGCGCTTGGCAATCAGCTCGTCGTGGTTGCCACGCTCGATGATGCGGCCGTGGTCCAGGCAGATAATCGCGTCGGAGTTGCGCACGGTGGACAGGCGGTGCGCGATGACAAACGTCGTGCGGCCCTCCATGAGCTTGTCCATGCCCGCCTGCACGATGGCCTCGGTGCGGGTATCAATGCTCGACGTGGCCTCGTCCAGGATCATCGCCGGCGGATCGGCGACGGCGGCGCGTGCGATCGAAATCAGCTGGCGCTGGCCCTGCGACAACTGGGCGCCGTTGCCGGTGAGCATGGTGTCGTAGCCGTCGGGCAGGCGGGTGATAAAGTCGTCCGCGCCCGCGAGCTTGGCCGCCGCGATGCACTCCTCGTCGGTGGCGTCCAGGTTGCCGTAGCGGATGTTATCCATCACAGTGCCGGTGAACAGGTTCACGTCCTGTAGCACGACGCCCAGCGAGCGGCGCAGGTCGGCCTTGCGGATCTTGTTGACGTTGATGCCGTCGTAGCGGATCTTGCCGTCGGCGATGTCGTAGAAGCGGTTGATGAGGTTGGTGATGGTCGTCTTACCGGCACCGGTGGCGCCGACAAACGCGACCTTCTGGCCCGGCTTGGCAAACACGGACACGCCGTGCAGCACCTCGTGGTCGGGCGTGTAGCCAAAGTCCACGTTGTCCATAACCAGGTCGCCGCGCAGCGGTACGTACTCGATCTCGCCGGTTGCACGGTGCGGATGTTTCCATGCCCACATGCCGGTGTGGTGGTCGGCCTCCTCGAACTCCCAGGTCTCGGGGTTCACCTGCGCGTTGACAAGCGTCACGTAGCCTTCGTCGGCCTCGGGCTTCTCGTCGATGAGCTCAAAGATACGGTCGGCGCCGGCGAGGCCCATGACCACGGCGTTGATCTGCTGCGAGATCTGACCGATCTGTCCGCAGAACTGCTTGGTCATGTTGAGGAACGGCACGACGACGACGATGGACAGCGCCATGCCCGAGATGCTCAGGTTGGGCACGCCCAGCGCCAGGAAAATGCCGCCGGCCAGTGCGACCAGCACGTAGAGCAGGTTGCCCAGGTTCATAAGGATGGGCATGAGGATGTTGGCGTACATGTTGGCCTTCTGCGAGACCTCGAAGAGCTTTTCGTTGCGCTCGTCAAAATCGGCCTCGGCGGCAGACTCGTGGCAGAATGCCTTGACGACCTTCTGGCCGTTCATGACTTCCTCGATATGGCCCTCGACCACGCCGAGCTCGGTCTGCTGCGCAATGAAGAAGCGCGCGGAGTTGGAGCCGAGCAGCTTTGTCATAAAGGTCATAAAGGCGACGCCGGCCACAATGACCAGGCACATCCAAACGCTGTAGTACAGCATGATAAAGAACACCGTGACGATGACGATGGTCGTCATGAGCAGGTTGGGCAGCGACTGGCTGATCATCTGGCGCAGCGTGTCGATGTCGTTGGTGTAGTGGCTCATGATGTCGCCGCGCTGGTGCGTGTCGAAGTAGCGAATCGGCAGGTCCTGCATGCGGTTGAACATCTTCTCGCGCAGCTTCTCGAGCGAGCCCTGCGTGACGATGGCCATGGCGCGGTTCCAGAACAGCGAGGACAGGATGCCGACGCCGTAGATGCAGGCGAGGGTGGTCACGAGCTGTGCGATCTTGGGCTGTGCAGCTTCCCAATCGCCCGACTGCCACGATTCGCTAATAATCTGCAGGGCGCTCTGAAGGAAGGTCGCGCCGATGGAGTTGATGATGGCGCAGAGCACCACGCCGACGACGACGAGGGGCAAAAGCACGGGGTAGAAGCCAAAGAGCGTCTTGATGAGGCGCGACATGGTGCCGCCCTTGCGGTTGAGCGCGCGCTCGGCGGTCGTTGCCTTACTCATGTGCCTCGCCTCCTTCCTGGGTCTGAGCTTGTGTTGCGGATGCCTCGGTGTCGGCTTCGACGGCCTCTTCGCCCTCGGCAGACATCTTGTTCTGCGAGGTAAAGGTCTCGCGGTAGATCTCGCTCGTCTTGAGCAGCTCATCGTGGTTGCCGATCTGCGCGATGCGGCCGCCCTCCATGACGATGATGCGGTCTGCATCCTGCACGGAGCTAATGCGCTGGGCGATGATGAGCTTGGTCGTGTTGGGCAGATAGCTTGCCAGCCCTGCGCGAATCTTGGCGTCGGTCTTGGTGTCGACGGCGCTGGTGGAGTCGTCCATGATCAAGATCTTGGGGCGACGCAGCAGGGCACGCGCAATGCACAGGCGCTGCTTCTGGCCGCCGGAAACATTGGAGCCGCCCTGTTCGATCCAGGTGTCATAGCCCTTGGGGAAGCCGTCGACAAACTCGTCGGCGCAGGCCAGGTGCGCGGCCTCGCGGACCTCTTCGTCGGTGGCGCTCGGGTCGCCCCAACGCAGGTTCTCGGCAATCGTGCCGCTAAACAGCACGTTTTTCTGCAGCACCATGGCCACCTGGTGGCGCAGGGCGTCCAAGTCGTAGTCGCGCACATCCACGCCGCCCACGCGCACGGTGCCTTCGGTGGCGTCGTACAGGCGGGCGATGAGGTTGACGAGCGTGGACTTGGCCGAGCCGGTGCCGCCAATGATGCCGATGGTCTCGCCGCTCTTAATGTGCAGGTCGATATCGTCGAGCGCCTGGCGCTTCGCATGCGCGGAATACTTAAAGCTCACGTGGTCAAAGTCGATGGAGCCGTCGGCGACCTCGAGTACGGGCTCGGCGGGATCGGCGATCGTGGGCTCGGCGGCCAGCACCTCGGTGATGCGGTGGGCCGATTCGTCGGCCATGGTCACCATGACAAAGATCATCGACAGCTGCATCAGGCTCATGAGGATTTGGAAGCCATAGGTAAAGATCGAGGAGAGCTGGCCCACGTCGAACAGCGTGCCCTGGCTCGTGATGATGAGCTTGGAGCCCAGGTAGATGATGACGACAAACGCGCCGTTGACGCAGATGTTCATCATGGGGTTGTTAAAGGCAAGCAGCTTCTCGGCGCGGGTGAAGTCCATCTGGACGTCGCGCGCAGCGGTCGCGAACTTCTCCTTCTCAAAGTCTTCGCGCACGTAGCTCTTGACCACGCGCATGCCGGTGACGTTTTCCTCGACGGACTCGTTAAGGGCGTCGTACTTGTGGAACACGCGCGAGAAGATGGGGCGTACCTTAAAGATGATAAAGAACAGCCCAAAGCCCAGCAGCGGAATGATGACCAGGTAGACCATGGCGACGCTGCCGCCCATGATAAATGCCATGGTAAAGGCGAAGATCAATACCAGCGGCGCGCGCACGGCGATACGGATGATCATCATAAAGGCCTGCTGCACGTTGTTGATATCGGTGGTCAGGCGCGTGACGAGTGAGGAGCTTGAGAACTCATCGATGTTGGCAAAGCTGAACGTCTGGATCTTGTAGAACAGGTCGTGACGCAGGTTCTTAGCGAAGCCGCAACTCGCATGGCTGCAGGTGACGCCGGCAGCGGCGCCAAAAGCAAGCGACGTCAGCGCGATGAGCACCAAAAAGCCCGCGGTGGGAAGCATCTCGGCTACGGTGGCGCCGTCTTTGATGGCATCGATCAGGTTGGCGGTGATAAATGGAATCAGCATCTCGCAGAGCACCTCGCCAAGCACGAGCAATGGCGTGGCAACAGTGACTTTCATATAGTCGCGGATGCTGCCCATGAGGGTTTTAATCATCCAGTTCCTCCCAGGTTACACGGATTTTCTCGAGCATTTCGGCGAGCTGCTCGCGCTCGTCGTGGGTGAGGGCACTAAAGGCCTGCTCTCTAAAGCGAATGCGGGCTGCCTGCTCAACGCGGGCCTTTTCCCATCCCGCATCGGTCAGGCGGATGGTGAGCTGCCGACGGTCTTTGGGATTGCGACTGCGCTCGATAAGACCGCCCAGTTCGAGCTTGGACAGAATCTCGGAAAGGGATCCCGGCTTGAGGTCGAAGTGCATGCCGAGCTCCTGTTGGGACAGCTCGCCGGTAGGCTGCTTGGCGAGCAGGCAGACGATGGGCGCCTTGCCAGATATGCCGCCGCCGTGAAAATGCATGTAATGGCCGCAAAACCCCAGCCCATGGAGGATTCTCTTGGCGAGACGGTCCTCTTTGGACTGAGTCTCGGGCTCGTCTGCCGGCTGCGAGGGGTCGTCGCCGGGTTCATGCGGATGGGCGTGTGGTTCAACACACATATCTAAGCTTCGCTCCTTTCTTTAGTTAGGTAGATGAATTGTTTTGTGCCTAACTAATCTAGGAGCGTGAGAAATAAATGTCAAGGTACCAAACTAGTGGTTACGCGGTTTTACCAAACCGCGTAACGGCTCGACGCTGCAAACCCGCCAGAGCGGCAATCTGCCTTTCAACTTCGGCGGCATGACCTTATAGTTACGGCGTTTTACCAAACGCCGTAACCGGCCGACGCTGCAAACGCTCCTAAGTGGCAATCTGGCGTTCAATCGTCGGGCATGGCCACAAGGCCTATGCCCTCCTCTTTCACGCCACCTTGCTCACTTAGGAGCGTTTTCGCTGTCCGTCCTCAACCTGTGATTCCGTCACGGTCCGCTTCGGTAGTCGTTGGGGACGTTCTTGTTTGGCTAGTCATTTAAGAACGTCCCCAATGACTATCCACTAGGCCGCGATGGAGCAAACAGCCCCCATTTCCGAAACCTTTCCGCAACAATTTGCCCGTCGCGCCACTCGCCTCCGCTTGCAACGTCCCCTGCGCTACACTTAGTCGCACTGTGGCGCCGCTGCGCCGTGCCCGAAACAAGGGAGACCCTCATGAAGAACACTCAGCTGCTGCTGATCAACGATATGTGCGGCTACGGCAAGGTTGCGCTTTCCGCCATGCTGCCGGTGCTGTCGCACATGGGTTACCGTATCCACAATCTGCCGACGGCACTTGTGTCCGATACGCTCAACTATCCCAAGTTCTACATCCATGACACCACCGAGTACGTGCGCCAGAGCCTCGCCATCTGGGAGGAGCTCGGCTTTGAGTTCGACGCCATCTCGACCGGCTTTATCGTGACCGAGGAAGAGACGCGCATTATTTCGGACTTCTGCCACCGTCGCGCGCAAAAGGGCACCAAGGTGTTCGTCGACCCCATCATGGGCGACAACGGCAAGCTCTATGCGGGCGTGCCCGAGTCCACGATCGGTCTCATGAGGCACCTGCTCGAGTGCGCCGACTACGCGGTTCCCAACTACACCGAGGCCTGTCTGCTCACCGATACGCCTATCGCCGAGCAAATTACGCCCGACGAGGCCCGCGCCCTTGTGGACGCCGTGCGCGAGCTGGGTGCCAAGTCGGTGGTCATTACGAGCGCCGTGGTCAATGGCGCGAACGCGGTTATCGGTTACGACCATGTAGCGGGGGAGTACTTTACGATTCCCTTTGAGCTCATTCCGGTCTATTTCCCGGGCACGGGCGACACGTTCTCGGCGGTGCTCGTCGGCCGCGTTATGGCCGGTTGGAGCCTGCAGCGCGCGACGAGCGATGCCATGCGCGTGGTAGCGGAGCTTATCGAGCGCAATGCCGACCAGGAGGATAAGTCCGCCGGCCTTCCCATCGAGGCCTGCCTGGATGTGATTGACCATGAGTAACGCCGACGAGAGCAGCACCGAGGCGGCGGGCGAGAACAAGCCGCTCGGTGCCCCGCGCGGCAGGCGCCCACGTATTCGCATTAGCTGCGTGGACCAGCTGGGCACATGCCGCTGCCATCACGGGCACAAGCCGGGTGACGTCTTCGACTTCGACCGCGACCGCGGCAAGATGTGCGCCATGGCCTGCCATGTGGGCTTTCCCTATATCGATATCCTGCGCTATGGCGGAACCGTGCCTGGCAACGAGCCTGGTACGGCAAAGTTCTGCTGCCCCGAGGTCGATACGCTGAACGTCTGGCTCGCCGAGGTTGTCGACGAGTAATCGAGCGAATCAATCGAGCGAGGTTTTTCTCCCTCAATAATAACGAGCGTGGATTTTCTCCCGTTTAGAGCGCGCTTGAACGCTCAAAGTGGGAGATCATCCACGCTCGTTTTATGCCGATGGCGTGGCACGTGCGTCCGAGTGCTCGCTTGCCTATAACTGCTCGAGCATAGCGGTGCAGCCGGCGAGCACATCGCGGTAGGTGGCATCGAAGTTGCCGGTGTACCAGGGATCGGCCACGTCGCCGGGGCGATCGGTCCAATCGAGCAGGCGCGAGATCTTGCCATCGGGGTCGCTGCCAAAAATGCGACGCAGACCTCGCGCGTTCTCGGCATCCATATAGACAATGTGGTCCCAGTCACCATACTCTGCGCGATGCACCTGGCGGGCGCGGTGCGCAACGACGGGAATCCCGACTTCACGCAGCTTGGCAACGGTGCCACGATGCGGCGGATTGCCGATCTCCTCGGTCGATGTCGCGGCGGAATCAATGGCAAACTCCGCCTCGCGCCCAGCGCGGCGCACGAGCTCGGTAAACACGGACTCAGCCATCGTCGAGCGGCAGATATTTCCATAACAGATAAACAGTACACGTTGCATATGCGGTTTCCTTTCGATCGCCATCATCGAGCTCGAGTATCGCATCTACGCCTGCGCCCTTGCCCGCCTGCGCTCCCAGTGAGCCAATTTAATCGTCACCAGCGTAAGCACCCAGGCCACAAGCGAGAACGCGGCACCCACTGCGCCTACGTGCGCAATGCCAATGCTGCTTACCACGGCGCCGCCCACTGCGGTGCCAAACGAGATGCCGACGTTAAACGCCATGGGCTCAACCGAACTTGCGAGTACCATCGACTTGGGATGGCGGCTGCGTGCCACGTCCATGAAGTGCGTGATGCACGACACCGAGAACAAGTACATGAGCAGCGCCAAGCTAAAGACAAAGGCCAGCGCGAGCGGCATGGTGCCGCCCACAGCAAACAGCCCGAGTAACGCCGCAGCCTGCAGCACGAACGTCACAAGCAGCGCCTTCATGCCAAAGCGCGCATCGATCCATCCGCCCAGGATGTTCGAGATCAGGCAGAACACGCCGTAGGCCATGAGCGTGGTACTGGCTTCGACCGTGCCCATGCCCAGCACCTGCTCAAGATAAGGCGTCACGTAGCCATAGAAAACGTAGACCGACCCCACGCCAAACAAAAAGATGAGCATGCCGGTGACGATGCTCGGCTCGCGTAGCAGACCCGCCTGCTCGCGAAAGGTGGCGGGCTCGTCGGTTTGCCCAGCGCGCGGCATAAACATCACGAGCGCTCCGCAGATCAGAACGGCAAAGGTCAGCGTGCCGTACATGGCCACGTGCCAGTCGAGCGTGTCGGCCACAAACTTGCCGATCGAAGTGACAAAGACCATTGCCACGGAAAACGCGCCGTACACCACCGAGATGGCGAGTGAGGTCTGCTGCGGGGACAGCAGCTCGGGGATATACGTCACGCCCACGGCGAGCAGTGCGCCCGAGACGGAGCCCAAGATGATGCGCGAGGCGAACAGCACTTGAAAGTTGGGTGCCAGCGCCATGACCAGATTGCCGAGCACAAAGACGATGCTATAGCACACGAGCAGTTGGTAACGACGGAAGCGCCCCGTGCTGAGCGCGAGCACCGGCGTCGCGATAGCGTAGATCAGTGCGAACACGCTAATAAGTTGGCCTGCGGTGGCAAGCGATACGCCGAGTTCCGTCGCCAAGTCACTTTCGATGCCGATGACCACGAACTCCGAACAGCCGAGCGAAAAGCCTAACAACACGAGCAGCGCCAGGCAGAGCTTGGTGCGCGCGGGGGAGAGCGCGGCGGCGGTTGACTTACTTTTTGGCGTGGTTGCGGCGGTCAAGGTTGTCACTCCAATGTCGCGTGAATAAGCGGGATTCAATCCCTGCAACTCTAACAGAATGTGACAAAGGG
>CABUZF010000027.1 GCA_902495985.1 uncultured Collinsella sp. | reverse complement strand
GCGGTCCAGGCGGTTGAGCGGCTGCATGTCGGTCGCGGCAAAGCCGTCGCCCATCGCCAGCAGCAGATCGCTGGCGTAGTCGGTAAGTGTGCGCTCGCCGGTGCCGTCACCGTGGACGATCATGCCGGCGGGCTTATCGATGGCCATGAGCCAGGCGTCGCAGTAAAGGGCTTGAGGTTCTTCGTTCACGTGTAAGCCTTTCGGTTAGCTAATTCCCACAAACATGCAGCCCGAGGTGGCGCCGCGCAGGCGGGCGGCGGGCTTGCGGCCCGCCTGCGCGGCTTCGACGGCACGACGGACGCGGGCGACGGCACGGCCCACCTCATCTGTCTCGAGCAGCGTTCCGTCTACCATGAGACGACGCACGCCGGCATCGAGCAGCTGAGGAACCTGCGGCGTGAGGTCGATGGGGTAGGCGTCGTACAGGCGAGAGCGGCCATGGATGTCGGTGCGTACGGGCATGACCTTGCCGTCGATATTCTTGAGCGACAGCTTGCGGGCGCGCAGGCGGCAGTTAGCGCAATCGTGGATGCAGCCATTGGCCACCTGCAGGATGCAGTGCTCACTCGTCATAACGCGCGGGCGGCCGAACACAGTGATGCCCAGGGCTGCGGGCGCGGCGGTGCCAAGCGAGACGATCTCGTCGAGCGTGATCTCGGGCGAGAGCCAAAACGCACCGGCTCCGCGCTCGGCAAGTGCCTCCATGCAGGGCGTGTTATGCACCGGCAGGCAAGAGCGAATCTCGGCCGTGGCGCCAACCTGGGCGGCCAGGGCAAGCTCAGAGATGTTGCCAATAGCGACCGTGGCGCCGGCAACAACCCACGGGTCGACGCGTACGTGGTCAACGGCGCGGCAGACCTCGTCGAGCACGGGCACGATACCCTGCTCAAATGCATCGGCAGGGGAGAGTCCGACAGCCTCGAGCGCGTCGGTGGTCATATAGATGCGCGTTGCACCCTCCGCGCGGGCTGCCTCGGCGGCCTCGAGCGAGGTGACGGTGGCGCAGATCTGCGGCTCGTCGCGGTAGTGCTTGGGCATGGGGCGCGTACATTTGTCGAGCACCGGCAACTCGAGCGTTTTTGCGCGCTCCTCGTACGGTGCCAGAATGGCCTCTTCCAGCGCCTTACAAGCGGCGGCGCGCACCTTGTGCACGGCGGAGAAGCCCATGCCGCAGCCCTCATCGAGCGCCACATCAAAGCTCGCGGCCTCAAAGGGAGAGGAGCCCATGCGCCCGACGTGCTCAACCAGATCGGATGCCTCGACGGCGCGGGTCTTGGCGGCCTCGACGGTGAAGCCCGTGGCGGTGGCGGTGAGCGCGGGGTTGTCACAGCAGGTGAGTGTGACAGTAAACGGCTCGCCCAGGCGCGCCACGACGGACACGTCAACAGCTCGGCGGCGCAGCACATCGCGCTTGAGCGCGGCGCCGGCGGCGTCAATGGCGCTCTGGCTTCGAATCACGCGCACGCGGCAGCCCTCGGGCATGCTACGGGGCACGCGGCACTCAATGATGTCACCGGCGGCGGCATCATCGGCGGCAATGGTGGTCAGGAACTGGTCAAACTCGTTATCGTGGCGAAGCTCCAGCAGGTCGCCTTTGCCCACGGGCTCAAACAGCTCAATGCGGGCGATGGCGGCGCGGCGACGGCGGTCGTCGGACTTGAGGCCGCGCACATCGCGGTTGGCCGGGCGGCTGCCCAGCACCGTGCCCACGATCTGGCCGCGGTTGTTGGAACGCTCATAGCTCATCATCTCGTCGCCCGAGGTGCCGTCCTGATAGGCGTGCGTAAAGTCGCGGTTGAAGCAGCGCTTGAGCTGGCGCTGGCGGGCGGCTTCCTCGTCCTTGGCAACGGCGGCTCCGGATAGCATGTCGTCAATTTCGTGACGATACACATCAACGATGGAGTACACGTAATCGGGTGCCTTCATGCGGCCCTCGAGCTTGAGCGATGCGGCGCCGGCGTCATACAGACGGCGAACAAGCTGTGAGGTGCTGGTGTCACGCGGGCACAGCGCGCGCTCGCGACCGGCAGGGGAGAGCGCGCGACCGTTCTCGTCGATCAACTCGTAGGGCAGGCGGCAGGGCTGGGCGCACATGCCGCGGTTGGCCGATCGTCCCGCCATGGCAAAGCTCGACAGCAGGCACAGGCCCGAGTAGCAAAAGCAGATGGCGCCATGGCTGAAGACCTCAAGGTCCACATCGGGCGCGGCGTCGTGAATGGCGGCGATTTCGTCGATGGAGAGCTCGCGCGAGAGAGTCACGCGGTCGGCGCCCTGCTCACGGCACCAAAGGGTTCCGCGGTCGTCGTGGATGTTCGCCTGGGTCGAGATATGTGTCTCGATGCCGGGCATGGTGCGCTTGACCTCAAAGAACAGACCCCAGTCCTGGATAATGAAGGCATCGGCGCCCAGCGTGGAGCAGCGATGGATGAGCTGCAGTGCATCGCCCATCTCGGACTGCTTGATGACGATGTTGACCGTGACGTAGACGCGCGACCCGGCTAGATGCGCGGCGCGGCAGGCTTGCTCAAAGGCCTCGTCGGTAAAGTTGGTAGCCTTGCGGCGGGCGTTGAAGCTGCCCATGCCGCAGTAGATGGCGTCTGCCCCGGCAGCGAGCGCGGCGGCAAAGGGCTCGGGCCCTCCGGCGGGCGCCAAAAGCTCGGGTCTGCGGTTGGTGGTTCGACTGGCGGTTGCGGTCATATCCTGCCTTTCAAAATGCTCAGATACTCAAAAGTATAGTGGTGCAGTCGCGGCAGGCGATGCCCGCAGCCTAAGCAGGACAAAGTCTTCAGCAGCCCCTCAGGTAAAAATGATCCCTTTTCCTCCGTCCCTAAGGGATCACGTGATCCGAAGGGGACGGAGGAAAAGGGATCAGTATTCGGGCACGTCGCCGGTCACGCCGTTCATCGGCCCGTACGCGCCGTTGGGCGATAAAATATTATCGCAATCTGATAATTATCTTGCACAGCGCAAAATCATCCCCTACTATCCCAATCAAGCGCGGTGTTCAGACCGAACTGTGCCTCCCGGTGCGAACGCCGCGCTCACGCTCTCTATTTGATCGTAAGGAGAAAAACATGAGCAAGACCGTCGTGTCTTCCGATAACGCACCCGCAGCCATCGGCCCGTATTCCCCCGGTATCCAGGCCGGCAACATGGTGTTCCTGTCCGGCCAGCTGGGCATTGACCCTGCGACCGGCAAGATGCCCGAGGGTGTCGAGGCTCAGGCCAAGCAGTCCCTCGCTAACGTCGAGGCCCTGCTGACCGCTACCGGCGCCACGTTTGCCGATGTCGTCAAGACCACGGTCTACCTGGCCGACATCGCCGACTTCGCCGCCGTGAACGAGATCTACGCCTCCAAGTTCGAGGCTCCGTTCCCCGCGCGCAGTGCCTTCCAGGTTGCCGCCCTTCCGGCTGGCGGTCTGGTCGAGATCGAGGTCGTTGCCGCTCTCTAAGGCGTTGGCCACAACTAAACATGACATGCAAAAAGACCCTGCAGCGCGTGCGAGCTGCAGGGTCTTTTATCAAGTGACGGATCGCTTGTGGAGCCGCACTCCATTTTGCTCGTTAGCCTTCCTTGCGGACTTTTTGCAGGTAGCGGTAGACGCTGGGCTCTGAGATGCCCAGCGCGGCGGCGGCGCAGGCCACGGCGCCCTTGAGCATGAACACCCCGTTACCGTTGAGGTGGCGAATGACGTCCACGCGGTCGCTCTGACCAAGCGACGCTACATCCAGCCCGCGCGCGCTCAGCAACTCGGCAATGCTGCGGTCGATGAGCTCCTGTGTAGACTCCGAAAGGCTTTCGACCTCGATAGGGGCGGGCTCCGTGCGCGTCGGCGCCGCGTCGAAGCACGCCATGAGCTGCTGCGCCATGGCGTTGATGGAGCGCACGGTCGAGAGGTCGGTGTTGACGCAGAGCATACCGACGATCTCATCATTCTCGCGGATAAAGTACGTCGCTGACTCCAACGTCTTGCCGCCGGCACCGCGCCCCTCGTAGCCCGTAATAAACGGCAGGTCGCGATACTTGGCGTCGTGCATGATCTTGAGTGCCAGATCGGTGGCGGGACCGCCGACCTTGCGGCCGCTCACGATGCCGTTGCGAATATCGACGATGGCGTGGTCGGGATCCGAGAAATCGTGCAGCACGATTTCGCTGTTTTTGCCGAGTATCTGCTCCAGAAAATCGACCATCGGCAAAAAGCGACGTACGGTCTCGTTCACGGGCAACTCCTTTGGGTGAAATCGGAAATGTTCATAACAATTTTTTCTCATGGTAACACGCTGCCCATCATCTCGTATATCCGCAGGTACATTGCGTAATGCAGACGAACGGTAGGAATTTAGCGGTAAACGGTTGACCAAAAGAAATGTTAGATGTTATTTTGACCAGACACTTTCCTGACCTGCGGAAATGCGTAATTTCAGCTGAAGAATAGTCTGATAACAAAAAATTATTATTGAGAATGAGAATCATCTTTAATACGATATGCAATGAAGGCACAACCTCAACCCCGCACTGCGTCACAATAGAGCGTCAGATGCGAAAACAACTACTTCGAGGATTGGTGGTCAAATGACCCAGGAGACGGTTACGAACGGCACTGAAGCCCTGTTCACTCGCGAAGGCATGCCTCCCGTTAAGGAAATGATCCCGTGTGCCCTTCAGCACGTACTGGCATCGTTTGCCGGCATCATTACCCCGGCGGTCATCATGGCCGGCGTCTACGGCTTTAATAGCCAGCAGAGCACCGACATCATTCAGGTTGCGCTCATTCTTTCGGCAATCGACACGGCCCTTCAGGCCTTCGCTCCCTTCCGTCGCATTGGCGGCGGCCTGCCCATCGTCATGGGCGTTTCGTTCGCGTTCCTGCCGGCCCTTCAGGCCATGGGCGCCTCGGGCTTTAGCTTTGGCGCGCTGCTGGGCGGCGAGATTGTCGGCGGTGCCGTCGCGGTCCTCTTTGGTCTGGCCTACAGCAAGATCAAGTGGCTGTTCCCGCCCGTCGTGACCGGTACGGTCATCTTCTCCATTGGCGTCTCTCTCTATCCCACGGCCGTCAAGTACATGGCCGGCGGTATGGGTACGCCGCTGTGGGGCACTCCGCAGGCCTGGTGCGTCGCTCTTATCACCTTCGCCGTGGTCTTTGCGCTCGCCAACTTTGGCAAGGGCACGCTCAAGCTGGGATCCGTGTTCTTTGGCATGATCGTCGGCATGATCGTCTCCATCCCCTTTGGCATGATTGACTTCTCCAGCGTCGCCACCGCTCAGGTCTTCGCCCTTCCCAAGCTCATGCCCTACGCGCTCGAGTTTGATCCCGAGGTCTGCATTACCCTCGCCGTCGTGTTCCCCATGGTTGCCATCCAGGTTATCGGTGACGTCTCCGCCGCCTGCCTGGGCTCCATCGACCGTATGCCCACCGAGCGCGAGCTCTCCGGCGCTATCGTGTCCCAGGGCCTTACCTCTATGGTCGGCGGCCTGCTTGGCGGTCTTCCCACCAGCGCCCTTGGCCAGAACGTGGGCATCATCTGCTCCAACAAGGTCGTCAACAAGTGGGTCTTTGTGATCATCGCGGCCGTCTTTGCCATTGCTGGTCTGTTCCCGCAGCTCTCTGCCGTTCTTTCCGCTATCCCGCAGCCCGTCATCGGCGGCGCGACCGTCGGCGTCTTTGGCACCATCACCATGAACGGCGTGCGCATGTTCACCCGCGAGGGCCTCACGCAGCGCACTACCACCATCGTCGGTACCTCCGTCGTCTTTGGCCTGGGTATCTGGATGGCCAGCGGTTGCCTTGCCGGCGAGGGTATGCCCGCCTGGGTGTCCACCGTCATCGGCTCCAATGCCGTAACCCCCACCGCCATCATGGCCATTGTCCTTAACCTGATCCTTCCGCAGACGCCGGTCGTGGCTCAGCACATCGATGCTGCCAAGGACGCTGCCGTGGATCTGGTCTTGCCCGAGAGCAAGAAGTAACCAATTCGGTGCTATTCGTCGGCGGACGCATCGCCTCGTCCGCCGACGCCATGCGGCACCAAGCCGCACTTCAAAGGGTTTGTCCCTTTGGTGAAGCGTTGACGGGAGAGGGCCCGTTTCCGGTGTAGGCCGGCGCTTCGCACTCCGCCATGTCAGAGGTGTCAAACCCCGCCTCTGATGTTGAAGGGAGCATCCATGCTTCTGGTCGCTAACGGTTCCGTCTTTACCCGCAACGCTCAGACCCCGTTCATTCCAAACGGTGCGGTCGCCATTGACGGAGATACGATCGTCGAAGTGGGCCCCGAGTGCGAGCTCAAGGCCAAGTACCCGGATGCCGAGTACGTCGATGCCCAGGGCAACCTCATCATGCCCGGACTCATCAACTGCCACACCCACATCTACTCGGGTCTGGCCCGCGGCCTTGCCATTAAGGGCTGCAACCCCACCAACTTCTTGGAGAATCTCGAGCAGCAGTGGTGGAAGATCGACGACAACCTGACGCTCGACGGCACCAAGGCCAGCGCCTATGCTACGATTTTGGACTCCATCCGTGATGGCGTCACCACGATCTTCGATCACCATGCGAGCTTCTGCGAGATTCCGGGAAGCCTCTTTACCATTAAGGATGCCGCGCAGGAGCTGGGCATGCGTTCATGCCTGTGCTACGAGGTCTCCGATCGCCGCGGCCAGGAAAAGTGCGACCAGGCCATTGCCGAGAACGCCGAATTTGCCCAGTGGGCCGCCAAGGAGCGTCGCGATAACGACAACCACATGATCGCCGCCATGTTTGGCGGACATGCTACCTTTACGCTTTCGGACGAGACCATGGATAAGATGGCCGAGGCCAACAACGGCCTGACCGGCTTCCACATCCATGTGTGCGAGGGCATGAACGACGTGTGGGACTCCCGCCTCAACCGCGGTGGCATCAGCCCCGTCGAGCGCCTGCTGCAGCACAACCTGCTGGGTCCCGACACCATGCTGGGCCACTGCATCCACGTGACGCCTGCCGAGATGGATATCGTCAAGGAGTCCGGCACCTGGCTCGTCAACAACCCCGAATCCAATATGGGCAACGCCGTGGGCTGCGCCCCCGTGCTCGAGTTCTTCCGCCGCGGTATCCCCGTGTGCATGGGCACCGACGCCTACACCCACGATATGCTCGAGAGCCTTAAGGTCTTCCTGATCATTCAGCGCCACAACGCCGCCATGCCCAACGTGGGCTGGTGCGAGGCCATGACGATGCTGTTCGAGAACAACGCCAAGATGGCGAGCAAGTACTTCGATCGCAAACTCGGCGTGCTCGAGGCCGCCGCCGCCGCCGACGTCATCGTTATGGACTACAAGCCCTTTACGCCGCTGAGCGAGGAGAACATCGACGGCCACATGCTCTTTGGCATGATGGGCAAAAACTGCCGCACCACCATCATCAACGGTCGTGTCCTGTACAAGGATCGCGAGTTTGTCGGTATCGATGAGGACAAGATCAACGCGTGGACCATGGCTGAGTCCAAGAAGCTCTGGAGCACGCTCAACGATCGCGTGTACTAATCCAACTGGAGATTCGCGCGCGTCGGATGTTTTGCCGCATCCGGCGCGCGCATAGGCGGCCTCCGCGGGGTCGCCGGCGCTGTGCTAGCGCTACACCGTATTTGCGCCCGTCGCGCGGTCTCGCCGGGCGTTACAGAGAGGAGCTCATTATGAGCGACATTATGAGGCCGATCCCGTTTTCGCAGCTGATGAACTGGATCATCGAGGAGCACAAGACTCAGGGCGCCGTCTTTGGCGTGCGCAAGATGGTCACGACCAACCAGGAGGGCGCGCTTCCCATTTTTGACGAGCGCATCGAGACTCCGTTTGGCCCGGCCGCCGGCCCCAATACGCAGCTTGCCCAAAACATCGTGGCATCCTACGTGGCCGGTTCCCGCTTCTTTGAGCTCAAGACCGTTCAGGTTATGGACGGCGAGGAGCTCTCCAAGTGCGTCAACAAGCCCTGCATCGTGGCGCAGGACGAGTGCTACAACTGCGAGTGGTCGACCGAGCTCGAGGTTCCGCAGGCTTTTGCCGAGTACGTGAAGGCATGGTTCGCCTGCCACCTGATTGCCCGCGAGTATGGCCTGGGCAGCCCGGACGGCTTTGTCTTCAACATGTCGGTGGGCTATGACCTGGAGGGCATCAAGAGCCCCAAGGTCGACGCCTACATCGAGGGCATGAAGGACGCCAGCGGCTCCGACGTCTGGAACGAGTGCCGCGCATGGGCGCTCGCCAACCTGGACAAGTTTGAGCATGTCGATGCCGCATTTGTTGAGTCCATCCCGGCGCGCGTCTCCAACTCCATCACCGAGTCCACGCTGCATGGCTGCCCGCCCGCCGAGATCGAGCGCATCGCGACCTATCTGATCACCGAGAAGGGCCTCAACACCTACATCAAGTGCAACCCCACGCTGCTGGGCTATGAGTTTGCCCGCCAGCGTCTGAACGAGCTGGGCTTTGACTACATCGTCTTCGATGACACGCACTTCCGCGAGGACCTGCAGTGGGCCGACGCCGTGCCCATGTTCGAGCGCCTGATTGGCCTGTGCGCCGAGCACGGCCTGGAGTTTGGCGTCAAGCTGACCAACACGTTCCCCGTCGACGTGACGAGAAACGAGCTGCCCTCCACCGAGATGTACATGTCCGGCCGTTCGCTGTTCTCGCTGACCATCGAGGCCGCCCGCCGCATTACCGAGCAGTTCGATGGCAAGCTGCGCATCAGCTACTCCGGCGGCGCCACGGTCTACAATATCCGCGCCCTGTACGATGCCGGCATTTGGCCCGTTACTCTGGCGACCGATGTGCTCAAGCCCGGTGGCTACGAGCGCTTTAGCCAGATGGCCGGCGAGTTTACCGACCTGGACGGCAAGCCGTTCGCGGGCGTCTCTCTCGAGGCCGTGACTGCGATCCAGACCGACTCGCTCACCAATCCGCTCTACAAGAAGCCGCTGCGCCCGCTGCCCGACCGCAAGGTCGCCGGCAAGAGCCCGCTTTCCGACTGCTTTACCACGCCGTGCCGCACGAGCTGCCCCATCCAGCAGGACATTCCCGCCTATCTGGCGGCTGTTGACGAGGGCCACTACGAGGACGCACTCAACATCATCATCGAGCGCAACGCCCTGCCGTTCATTACCGGCACCATCTGCCCGCATCCCTGCGGCCGTGCCTGCGAGCGTGCGTTCTACGAGCCCGAGGGCGCCCAGATTCGCGCCAGCAAGCTCAAGGCCGCCCGCGAGGCCATGACCGCCGTGCTGCCCAAGCTGCGTGCTCAGGCTATCGCCAACGACGGCGAGCGCAACGTTGCCGTTATCGGTGGCGGCCCGGCCGGCCTGGCGACGGCATTCTTCCTGACGCGTGTCGGCGTGCCCGTCACCATCTTCGAGGCCCGCGACTCTCTCGGCGGCGTGGTCCGTCACGTGATTCCCGAGTTCCGTATCGTGAGCGACGATATCTCCCACGACGCCGAGCTCTGCCTGGCCTTTGGCGCCAAGGTGCAGCTCAACGCCCGCGTGGAGTCCATCG
>CABUZF010000026.1 GCA_902495985.1 uncultured Collinsella sp. | reverse complement strand
TATTAAGTTTGTCGCGAGTTCCGCACGCAAAGGAAAGCACTTAATGTGCTTTCCGTCTTGCGCAGGACTGTAGAGCAGCAAACTTAATATATTTCGCCGCCCCTCTGCCAAGCCCAGGCGACTCCACGCACTTTACCTGCGTAAACAATGTGAGTGAAATATGAATCTCGATGGATACGCCCGCAGCCGTGTATACTAAACAGCTGTGTGAAACCAGGGGAGTATTCTGGCTGGACAAAATGCCTGCTTAATAGGGTTGTCAGGTAGTCCGGGCGAAATACAAGGCTGGGGAGCACGTCGTGTAAGTAGTGGTCCTCTAGGGGCGTACGCTCGGTGGTGTACGCATTGTCCCAAGACCACGCGAGAGTTGGGATCATATCTTGATCAGCATGATTCTCGGCCGCAAGATTGGCATGACCCAGGTTTGGGACGAGGACGACAACGTCGTTCCCGTCACGGTCATCCAGGCTGGCCCCTGCGCTGTCTCGCAGGTTAAAACTCAGGCAACCGACGGCTATGACGCCGTCCAGATCGGTTTCGGCGACATCAAGGCCAAGAACGTGAACAAGCCCATGGCTGGTCACTTCGCCAAGGCTGGCGTCGAGCCTGTCCGTTTCCTTCGTGAGGTCCGCGTCGAGAACGGCGAGGAGCACAAGGTCGGCGAGGTCGTCACCGTCGCTGATTTCGCTGATGTCGAGAAGGTCGACGTCATCGGTACCTCCAAGGGTAAGGGCTTCCAGGGTCGCATCAAGCGCTGGGGTCAGCGCCGCGGTCCTATGACGCATGGTTCTCACTTCCAGCGTCACCCCGGTTCTATCGGTCAGTGCGCCTATCCTGCGCGCGTCCTCAAGGGCGTCAAGATGGCCGGTCACATGGGTAACGAGCGCGTTACCGTCAAGAACCTTTCCGTTGTCCGCATCGATGCCGAGCAGAACCTCATCTTGGTCAAGGGCGCTGTCCCGGGTGCCAAGAATGGTCTCGTCGCCATCCGTATGGCCTAAGGGCCCAGCCCATTTAGCCCAGCGTCATACCAAGGAGAACACTTAAATGGCAAAGTTTGAAGTAAAGAACAGCGAGGGCAAGAAGGTCGCCGAGGCCGAGCTCGCCGCTGAGGTGTACGGCATCGAGCCGAACATCCACGTTATGCACCACATCGTCAAGTGCCAGATGGCCTCTTGGCGTCAGGGCACCCAGTCCGCTAAGGGCCGCTCTGAGGTTTCCGGTGGCGGCAAGAAGCCTTGGCGTCAGAAGGGCACCGGCCGTGCCCGCCAGGGTTCCATCCGTGCTGCCCAGTGGCGTCACGGTGGCGTTGTCTTCGCCCCCAAGCCCCGTTCCTACGCTAAGCGTATGAACAACAAGGAGGTCAAGCTGGCTATGCGCTCCGCGCTGTCCGCCAAGCTGGCCGATGGCGAGCTCGTGCTCGTCGACGACTACGGCTTCGAGAAGCCTTCCACCAAGGCTGCCGTCGCCATGCTCAAGGCTCTCGGCCTTGAGGGCAAGCGTCTGACCATCATCGTTCGCGATGAGGACGTCAACGCCTACCTGTCGTTCCGCAACATTCCCAAGACGTTCATCATCACCGCTGACGAGGCCAACACCTACGATCTCGTCAACAACAACGCCGTGCTGATGCCCGCCGACATCGCCGCTCACTTCGGGGAGGTGCTTGCATAAATGACCGCCCACGAGATCATCATCCGTCCGATCGTGTCCGAGCGTTCCTTCTCCGGCATGGAGCAGAACAAGTACACGTTCGAGGTCGCCAAGGATGCTAACAAGTATCAGATCAAGGACGCTGTCGAGGAGATCTTCGGCGTCAAGGTCGTTCGCGTGAACACCCTGACGGTCAAGCCCAAGACCAAGCGCGTGCGCTATGTCGCCGGCAAGACCCGTTCTTGGAAGAAGGCCATCGTCACGCTGGCCGAGGGCGACACCATCGAGGTCTTTGGCAACCAGGCCTAAGACTCGCTGCTGTTGAGTGAGCTCATGCCTCCCAAATAGGGGAGGCGGGAGCTCAAGGTTTTGGGCGTATTAAATGGACACGCCCGGAACCGTGTATACGTCCGGTGTCATCGCACCCGAGGCAGAACCTCGAATCCCTGTCTGCGATGGCTAACGGATTCCTATTGAAAGGGATTGTAATGGCTGTAAAGCACCTTAAGCCGACCTCCGCTGGTAGGCGTTGGCAGACGATCTCCGACTTCTCCGAGATTACCTGCACCAAGCCCGAGAAGTCTCTTCTCGAGCCCCTGCCCAAGAAGGCCGGTCGTAACAACAACGGCCGCATCACCACCCGCCACCAGGGCGGCGGCGTGAAGCGTCGTTACCGCGTGATCGACTTCAAGCGCAACAAGGACGGCGTGCCCGCCAAGGTTGCCACGATCGAGTACGATCCGAACCGTTCCGCTCGCATCGCTCTGCTGCACTATGCTGACGGTGAGAAGCGCTACATCCTGGCCCCCAAGGGCCTCGAGGTCGGTCAGACCGTCATGTCCGGTTCTGACGCCGACATCAAGCCGGGCAACGCTCTGCCCCTCGCCGACATCCCCGTCGGTACGCTCATCCACGCCGTCGAGTTCCAGCCGGGCAAGGGCGCTGCTATCGCCCGTTCCGCCGGTAACTCCTGCCAGCTGATGGGTAAGGAGGGCAAGTACGCTATCGTCCGTATGCCTTCCTCCGAGATGCGCCGCATCCTCGTTACCTGCCGCGCCACCGTCGGTGAGGTCGGCAACGCCGATCACTCCAACATCGTCATCGGCAAGGCCGGCCGTAAGCGTCACATGAACGTGCGCCCGACCGTCCGCGGTACCGTCATGAACCCTGTCGACCACCCGCACGGCGGTGGCGAGGGCAAGAACCACACCTCTGGTCGTCCCTCTGTTACCCCCTGGGGTAAGCCGACGAAGGGCCTTCGTACGCGCAAGAAGAAGAAGGTCTCGAACCAGCACATCATTCGTCGCCGTAAGAAGTAATTTCGGATACCGAGTTTTAGGAGAAAGCACTTATGAGCAGAAGTCTCAAAAAGGGCCCGTTCGTGGAGACTCGCCT
Source organism: uncultured Collinsella sp. (assembly GCA_902495985.1). GTDB lineage: Bacteria > Actinomycetota > Coriobacteriia > Coriobacteriales > Coriobacteriaceae > Collinsella. The sequence goes on along the minus strand of CABUZF010000026.1, from coordinate 6,522 downwards.
TCTCTCGCGTATCACCGCGATGAACGAGGCTGGCAAGAAGGACGTCGTGAAGACCTGGTCCCGCGCGTCCACCATCTTCCCCGAGATGGTTGGTCACACCATCGCCGTCCACGACGGCCGCAAGCATGTGCCCGTGTATGTTACCGAGTCCATGGTTGGTCACAAGCTCGGCGAGTTCGCGCCGACTCGTACGTTCCGTGGCCACAAGGCCAAATAGGGGGTTAACCGTAAATGGCAACTAAGTCTATTGAAACTGAGGCCACCGAGGTTCGCGCCGTCGCTAAGTACGTGCGTGTTTCCCCCAGCAAGGCCCGCCTGGTGGTCGATCTGATCCGCCGCAAGCCTGTCGCTCAGGCCTTCGACATCCTCCACTTCTGCGACCGCGCCGTCGCCGTGGATGTCGAGAAGGTTCTCCGTTCCGCCGTTGCGAACGCCGAGAACAACAACGGTCTGCGTGCCGACAACCTGGTTGTCGCCGCTGCCTATGTTGACGAGGGTCCGACGCTTAAGCGCATCCGTCCCCGCGCCAAGGGTTCCGCTTCTCGCATTCTGAAGCGTACTTCCCACATCACCGTCGTCGTTGCTCCTCGAAAGGAGGCGTAAAGCTGTATGGGTCAGAAAGTCTACCCCACCGGCTTCCGTCTTGGCATCACCGAGAACTGGCGCTCCCGCTGGTTCGCAGAGAAGGATTACGCTAAGACCCTCGGTAACGATCTCGAGATCCGCAAGTACCTCGAGAAGCGTCTTTCCCGCGCAGCTGTCTCCCGCGTCGAGATCGAGCGCGCTGGCGACAAGGTGAAGGTCATCATCCTCACCGCTCGCCCCGGCGTTGTCATCGGTAAGAAGGGTGCCGAGATCGATACCCTCCGCACCGAGCTCGAGAAGGTCGCTGGCGTCTCCAAGGGCCAGCTCTCCGTCGACGTTGTCGAGATCAAGCGCCCCGAGCTCGACGCCAACCTCGTTGCTCAGTCTATCGCCGAGCAGCTCGAGGGCCGCGTTGCCTTCCGTCGCGCTATGCGCAAGGCTGTCCAGTCTGCCCGCAAGGCCGGCGCTAAGGGCATCCGTATCCAGTGCTCCGGTCGTCTCGGCGGTGCCGAGATGGGCCGTCGTGAGTGGTACCGTGAGGGTCGCGTGCCTCTGCACACCCTCCGTGCCAAGATCGACTACGGCACGGCTGTCGCCAGCACCACCATGGGCGCTTGCGGCGTGAAGGTCTGGATCTACCTGGGCGAGAAGCTCCCGGGCCAGCCTGTTCCCAACCCTGCACTCGAGGGCTCTTCCCGTCCTCGTCGTCGTAACTCCGAGAGGAGGGGTCAGTAGTGCTTGCCCCTAAGCGTATTCTTCACCGCAAGGTGCAGCGTGGCTCCATGAAGGGCCAGGCCAAGGGTAATACCGAGCTGCATTTCGGCGAGTTTGGTATCCAGGCTCTCGAGGCCCATTGGATCACCAACCGTCAGATCGAGGCCGCTCGTATTGCCATGACCCGCTACATGAAGCGTGGCGGTCGTGTCTACATCACGATCTTCCCCGATAAGCCCATCACCAAGAAGCCTGCTGAGACTCGCATGGGTTCTGGTAAGGGTAACCCCGAGGAGTGGGTGGCCGTCGTCAAGCCCGGCCGCATCATGTTCGAGGTCAAGGGCGTGCCCGAGGAGGTCGCTCGCGAGGCTCTGCGTCTTGCACAGCACAAGCTTCCCATCAAGACCAAGATTGTTGCTGCCAAGAACGCTGAGCAGCGCATCCAGAAGGAGATGGCTGAGGAGGCCGCTCTCGAGGCCAAGTGGGCTGCTGAGGACGCCGCCGCCGCCAAGGAGGAGAACTAATGAAGCCCGCAGAGATTCGTGAGCTCTCGGACGCTCAGCTCGTTGAGAAGCTGAAGGAAATGCGCGCCGAGCTCTTTAACCTTCGTTTCCAGATGGCCACCAGCCAGCTGGACAACACCGCTCGCGTCAACACCGTGAAGAAGGACATCGCTCGCGTCCTCACGGAGCAGCGCGCCCGCGAGATCGCAGCGGAGAAGTCCGCTGTCGCCGAGTAGGACCTAAGGAGAGAACATGACTGATTCGCGTAACTCGCGTAAGGTCCGTACGGGTGTCGTTACCTCCGTCTCCGGTGCCAAGACCATTGTTGTCACCATCACCGAGCGCAAGCGTCACCCCAAGTACGGCAAGATGATGACCAGCTCCAAGAAGCTGCACGCTCACGACGAGGAGTGCACGGCTGGCGTGGGCGACACCGTCCGCGTTATGGAGACCCGTCCTATGTCCAAGATGAAGCGTTGGCGCCTCATCGAGGTCGTCGAGCGCGCTAAATAAGCAGTCGCTCTTACGACTTGTACGTTTCCGAAGATGTGCGTATGCCTGGCTTGCATACCACGGGCCGCATAAAGGCTGCGCACCTCTCTTCGGTTCTTAGTTCGGAGGAACATCTACCATGATTCAGATGCAAACCATGCTGAACGTCGCCGACAACTCCGGCGCTCGCAAGATTCGCTGCATCAAGGTGCTTGGCGGTTCCAAGCGTCGTTATGCAGGCATCGGCGATGTGTTCATCGGTGCTGTCCAGGAGGCTACCCCTGGCGCCAACGTCAAGAAGAAGGACGTTGTCCGTTGCGTCGTCGTTCGCACCGTTAAGGAGATCCGCCGCAAGGATGGCTCCTACATTCGCTTTGATGAGAACGCCTGCGTTGTCATCAACAACGATGGTTCGCCCGTCGGCACCCGTATCTTCGGGCCTGTCGCTCGCGAGCTTCGTGACAAGAAGTACATGAAGATCGTCTCGCTCGCTCCCGAGACCCTGTAGTTAGGGGAGATATATGTATATCAAGAAGGGCGATAAGGTCCAGGTTCTCTCTGGTAAGGATCGCGGCAAGCAGGGCGTTGTCCTGCGTGCTCTCCCCGCCGAGAACAAGGTCGTTGTCGAGGGCGTTTCGGTCGTCAAGAAGGCCGTCAAGCCCAACGCTGCCAACCAGCAGGGCGGCATCGTTTCGCAGGAGGCCCCCATCGACGCCTCCAACGTCAATCTCGTTTGCCCCGAGTGCGGTAAGGTTACCCGCGTCGGTCACGAGAAGGATGGCAAGAACAAGCTGCGCGTCTGCAAGAAGTGCGGCCACAAGTTCTAAGCTGCCCGCAACATCAAGTTGCTAGCAAAGGCCCGGATGCCAAGGCACCCGGGCCTTTTTCTATCCCTACTCATTGGGGACAGACTTAAATGAGTAGTCGTTGGGGACGTTCTTAAACGGCTAGTTGATGGGGACAGTCTTTAGATTTGTTTATCTGGTCATCTGGGATAGGCTTCAACGAAAGCGGCACATAGGGACTGTCTCTAGGTGCCGGCACATAGGGACGTTCCCTTTTTGCCGGCAGTTTGGGACGGTCCTTTGATGTCTGATGCCCTCAGAGGGGTGGAGTATCACGGCCTACTCTGTTCTTTAGGGCTTTGGTGTTCCGCCTCTTTATGCTTCACAATGATCGTCGCATGCGCATTTATGCGCATAGCTTTGCGCGACAATGCGCATAACTGCGCAAACATCTGCCAACTATGGCTAAATAATGACCGACAAGCAAATAAATACGCAAACACGAGCAGATACGCGCGCAATTGTGCGAATATAGGGTTGTTAGAAATGAAGGACTTCCGATGACTTAGGAGGCACATCATGGCAGATTCCAAACAGGCTCCGCTCGACGCCGAAGCAGCCGCTAAGGCGGCATTCGCCTCGGTCCAGGATCAGCCGTTCCCCGACGATATTTTTACGGCTCCCGAGCTTCGTTGGGCTGTGATCGGGTGCGGCGTTATCGCCAACCAGATGGCCCAGTCTCTCGCTCTTGCCGGCCGCAAGCTTGCGGGCGTTGCCAACCGCACTCTGTCCAAGGCTCAAGCTTTTGCAGACCAGTATGGCGTTGAGAAGGTCTATGAAACGGTCGAGGACCTCTACGCCGATCCGAACATTGACGCGGTCTATATCACCACGCCGCACAACACGCATATCACCTACCTGCGCGCCGCTCTGTCAGCTGGCAAGCACGTGCTTTGCGAGAAGGCCATTACCCTCAACTCCGCCGAGCTCGACGAGGCGCGTGCCATTGCCGACGAGCACAACGTGGTCCTCATGGACGCCACTACGGTGCTCCACATGCCCTTGTATCAGGAGCTGCACCGCCGCATGGATGCCGGCGAGTTCGGCCACATGAACCTTGCTCAGCTCAACTTTGGTAGCTATAAGGAGTACGGCGATCTGACCAATCGCTTCTACAACCGTAGTCTCGCCGGCGGCGCCATGCTCGACATTGGCGTGTATGCCCTGTCTGTCATGCGCCTGTTTATGGCCAGCCAACCCGCTGAGGTTGTCTCGCTGGGCAACACCTGTGAGACCGGCGTTGACGTCGCGAGTGGCATTGTCTGCCGTAACGCCGAGCAGCAGCTGGGCGTGGTGAGCCTTACGCTCCACTCCAAGCAGCCCAAGCGTTCGGTTATCAGCTTCGACAAATGCTATATCGAGGTCAACGAGTATCCGCGCGCCGACCATGCGACCATCGTGTGGACTGCGGACGGTCGCCGTGAGGAGGTCCACGCTGGCACCGAGGCATACGCTCTGTGCTACGAGATGGCCGACCTGGAGAAGGCCGTTGCCGGCGATGATTCGAAGTGCGAGCTTCTGGGCTATGCTTCTGATGTTATGGAGCTGATGACCAAGCTTCGCGCCGATTGGGGAGTCGTGTACCCCGAGGAGGAGTAAGCGATGCTAGCGGAAGATAGGCTCAATGCGATTGTGTCGATGGTGCAGCAGGCTGGCTCGGTTACTGTGCCAGAGCTTGCCGATACCCTGGGCGTGACGGCGTCTACCATTCGGCGCGACCTGCAGGCGCTCGACCGCGCACACCGCATCGCCAAGGTCCACGGTGGGGCGACGAGTCTTGAGCGCGCGCACGTGACGCGCGACCTAACGATCAGCGAGCGCAGCGATCTCCATAACGACGACAAGGAGCGTATCTGCGCCCGTGCGGCGGCGCTTGTGGAGCCCGATAGCTTTGTGTATATCGATTCGGGCTCCACGACCCTCAAGCTCATCGAGCATCTTCCGCGCCTTGAGGGCGTCACCTATGTGACTGATTCCGTGCTCCACGCTCAGCACCTCGCTTTGCGCGGCATGCGCACCGTTGTGCTGGGCGGCGAGCTCAAGCCAGAGACCGAGGCGCTCGTCGGACCCGATGCCTTGGCAACCCTGGACCGCTATAACTTCAACTGCGGCTTTTGGGGTTCCAATGGCATCGCCGCCGAGCAAGGTCTCACCACACCGGATATCGAGGAAGCGCAGGTCAAACGTATCTCGATGCGCCATACCGCCAAACGCTTCGTAATCTCGGACGCCAGTAAATTTGGCATGGTGGCGCCCGTCAAGTTTGCGGACTTTCGCGATGCAACGATTATTACCGCAGGCGAGGTCCCCGCCAAGTACCGGGCAATGGACAACGTCATCACGGTCTAACAGCAGGGGACGGGCTAAGGCCAAAACCGCCACAAAGGCGCCTGTCCCCATTGTGGTGGTTAGCAACGGAAACCGAGTAGTTTTCTCAATGGAAAAGCGGCAACGTCCATCACGGGCGTTGCCGCTTTCGTTGTCTACCGGTTTTGTCTACGTCTGTAACAACTGGACCGTTAAAAGTGGGCTAGGTGTTACAGATCGAGATACTTCCGAGCCGCGCCGTCCCTTTGTCTCAATCTGTAACATCTGGGACCGATTTTGCCGAGTGATTGTTACAGATTGAGATTTTCCCTTAAGGGGGATTTGAATGTCTCGATCTGTAACAGATAGACCGGAAATTGGGTTCTAACTGTTACAGATCGAGACGTTTTGGGACCGCGGCTGAGCCATTGCGACAAAGCCACCACAAAGGTGCCTGTCCCTTTTTGGCAGGTTTTAGGGTTCCCAGGGGCAGGGGGCTTCGATGTGGATGTGCTCGCCGGTTACGGGATGCGTGAAGGACACACTGTGGGCGTGAAGCATGAGGCCACAAGGACGCGGCGTGCCGTACAGGTCGTCGCCAACCAGGGGATGATGCTCGCTTGCCAGGTGCACACGGATTTGGTGCTTGCGGCCGGTGAGCAACTCGACATCGATATACGAGCGCGCGGGCAGGCCTCGACGGCTCTTAAGGCGCTTGAGCACCTTCACGCGCGTCTGCGACGGCTTGCCGCTGGCGCCGACGCGCATTTTGCGGCTGTCGTGGCGGTCGCGGGCGATGGGCTTGTCGATGAGCTTCTCGTTCCAGTCGATTTTGCCCTCGGCGAGCGCCAGGTAGTGCTTTTCAAAAGCGTGGTCGATGACCATCTTGTCAAAGGCGGGCTGCGTCTGCTTGTCGAGCGAGAACAACACCACGCCGGTGGTGTCGCGGTCCAGGCGGTTGAGCGGCTGCATGTCGGTCGCGGCAAAACCGTCACCCATCGCCAGCAGCAGGTCGCTGGCGTAGTCGGTGAGCGTGCGCTCGCCGGTGCCGTCGCCGTGGACGATCATGCCGGCGG
>CABUZF010000025.1 GCA_902495985.1 uncultured Collinsella sp. | reverse complement strand
CGTGATTTACCTGATGGTGCTGTTCTGGCGTGACGAGCATGACCTCAACACGTCGGGCACTGCCATGAACGTTATTGCCGTCATGATCTCGTGCGTAGCGTATTGCGCCGCTGTGGTGCTGCTCACCATGTCGGTCATGGGTTAGGTGGTCGCGTGCAAAATACCAAGCAAAAGTCGGGCACCAAGCAAAAGTTGACCATCGCGGCCATCTTTGGCGCTATGGGTCCCGGTCTGCTGGCGGCGCTTTCGGGCAATGACGCCGGCGGCATTGCAACGTATTCCAGCGCGGGCGCCAGCTATGGCTACAAGATGCTCTGGATGCTTCCCGTCATGACCGTGCTGCTTATCGTGACGCAGGAGACCGCGGCGCGCTGCGGCTGCGTCACGGGCAAGGGCTTGGCATCGCTCATTCGCGAGCGCTTTGGCGTGCGCAAGAGTGTACTTGCTATGGCGGCGCTGTTGATCGCCAACACGGCTGTGACCATTTCGGAGTTTGCGGGCATCGCCAGCGGCCTTGCTCTCTTTGGCGTTCCGGCGAGCATCTCGGTGCCGTTGGTGGCGCTGCTGGTGTGGATGCTTACCATGTCGGGTAGTTTCCAGCGCATCGAGAAGATTCTGCTGATGGTGAGCTGCGTGTTCGTGACCTATGTTGTCGCCGCGTTTATGGCTGGCCCCAACTGGGGTGAGGTCGCGGTCGACCTGGTCGTGCCTAACATTCAAAATGACCCCAGCTACGTGTCGCTCGTGGTCGCAACGATCGGTACCACCATCGCGCCGTGGATGATTTTCTTGGCGCAGAACAACGTGGTCGATAAGAACGCGGGCGAGGACGATATCGTGCTGCAGCGCATTGATACCGTGAGCGGCTCGCTTGCCGCTGATGTCATTGCCGGCTTTATTATCATCACGACCGGTACGGTGTTGTTCCCGGCGGGTATTCAGATTAGCGATGCCGCCGATGCTGCCCGCGCGTTGGAGCCTATTGCGGGTCAGTGGTCCACGGTACTGTTTGCCTCGGGCCTGGTCGCGGCGAGCTTCTTGGCCGCCTGCGTGCTGCCGGGCGTTACGTCGAGCGCTATCTGTGAGGCATTTGGCTGGGAGCGCGGTGCCGACCGCAGCTGGGACGAGGCCCCGGTCTATCGCGGCATCATTACGGCCATCATTGGCATCTCTGCCGTGCTGGTGCTTATGCCCGGCGTCGATCTGTTCCAGATTATGATGACCTCGCAGGTCATCAATGGCGTGCTGCTGCCCGTGGTTCTGGTGTTCCAGGTGGTTATCGCCGCCGACCGTCATATTATGGGTGCCAACCGCAACGGCCGCGTGTGGAACGTGCTTACTTGGGCGACTATCGCCGTGATTACGGTGCTCACGGTCGTCATGTTTGTCCTGCAGGCGATGGGCTACAGCGCTTAGCGCCTCTTTTGGACTCCAAACAGGCCGCCGCCATGGGTTGCGGTCTGTTTTTTGCCTGTTATAGGGGGTTAGTAATATGTGTGTGGACAAAAATGCCAAATATGAGTACTGTTGCCTGGCTGATAGCATTTACGACTAAGAAAATAATGAACATATCTAAAAATCCGTTCATTAAAAGCGGAGCTCCAAGTCCTAAGCCGGCCATTCTGGTCAACTGGAAGGGTCACGCGCTACCGCATGGGCGCCATTTTGGGTGGTTTTGCCTGCTACTAAAATGGTAACAGTACTCATATTTACCCCTTTTTGTCCACGACCTCTTGGAGCCGGCTCGAAAAGAGTGATTTTGGGTTGTTTGCTGCGGGTGTGGGCTTGGAAACAACGCTCGGGGTGGCGAGGCGCCCAGAATTCGGTCGCAAGGAGGGCGTTCCTCGGCTGTGTCAGGAGTGTCCCTAGGTGCCGGCACATAAGGAACGTCCCTAACTGCCGGAGGGGGTGTCTGCCGTGGCAGGCACCCCCTCCGGATGTGGGAAGTTTGCGCTGCAGGTTACTTGTCGCCGCCCAGCTTGTGCGGCTTGAGAGCGAGCGCATTGACGAGCGCGTCGGTGGCAGACTTGACGGCTGCTGGCTGCGGATCGTTGACGTGGTCCTCGGGATGCACGGGCAGGTCCTTCTTGACGGCATCGTGGATCAAGTTGAGGTACTCAGTCACGCCAGTGGTCGATAGGTGCGTGCCATCGCCATCGAACAGGTCGTTGCGGTTGGCACTGTATCCGTACCAGTCGATAACGCGTACGTTCTTGTAGCGCGTAGCGGCGTTGGCGATGGCCTGGTTGGTAGAGCCAACCCACGGCTGCGGGCTGCGCGTGTTCACAAATACCACAATACGCTTATCTCCTGCATCGGCCATGATGGCGTCGATCTGGTCGTCGGTTACCAAACCGTTGGTGCCCAGGGCAAAGACCACGATCTTGCCGGCAAGGTTCTGTTGGAGATAGCCCTCAAATGTCGCACGGCCCGCATCGAACTGGCGGCCCTTTTCGGCATCGATATGGCTGTGCGGGAACACGCCGTCAAAGGTGTCCACGGCACGCAGCGACACGGAGTCACCGATCATCAACAGGTCGTAGGAGCCATCGGGGAAGCCGTCGTTGTCCTTGTCGGTGTCGTCGGCCGCCTGCTGGTCGGTGGGCGCGGTGTTCTTGGCTTCCTTGTTGAGGACTTCGGCGCCCTCACCGCTCAGTGCGGAGGTCTCCGGCACAAAGATCAGGCCGCCCAGTGCAACGACCAACACGACAGCGCAGGCTGCGCAGGCAGGGACGTGCGCGCGCACCCAGTTGGCGGGCGTGGCGGTGCCATCGCGGAATTCGGCGACGGTGCGCCCAAAGGCGCCCTTTCTAAACGGAGTCTCGATAAAGCGATAGCAGCACTCTGCCACGGCGACCACCACAAGTACCTGCAAGATATACTGCCACCAGGGCGTGTCGTTGATGTTGGCGACCGGGTTCATGAGGAGCAGCAGCGGATAGTGCCACAGGTAGATGCTGTACGAGCGCTTGCCAACCCACACGAGCGGCTCGGCGGACAGCGCGCGGGCAACCATTCCCTGGGGCTGCACGCAGGCCGCGATGACCATGAGCGTGAGGATCGAGCACAGCAGCGTGCCTCCGCGATACTGGAAGGCGGTGTAGCCGTTGGTGAGCGCGACCATGGCAGCAAGGCCAACCAGACCCACGACGCCCAGCACATCGATGGATGCGGGCGAGGACCAAAAGCGCACGAGGGCGCTCGGCTGTGCCGGGGCGGTCTCGGCTGATTCGTCGGCCTTCTCGCCAGGCTTGCCCTCGGCGTTCTTGCCGTGCTTGGCGGCGCCAGCCAGGCGATTGAGCCCCAAACGACGAGCGAGACGCACCGGCGCCAGGTCGCGATCGGGGATAAAGGCCATCCAGACACCCAGTAGCAGCGAGAACACGCGGGTGTCGGTGCCGTAGTACACGCGGCTGGGGTCGGCGGCGGGATTGTAGAGCACCATCATGGCGAGGGCAGATACCGCGGCAAGGCCCAGAACCACGCGGCGCGTGTTGGGCTTGCTCACATGCATAGATACCATGGCAAACAGCAGTGGCGGCCAAATCAGGTAGAACTGTTCTTCGATGGCGAGCGACCAAAAGTGCGTGAGCGGCGAGGGGTCGCCCAGAGCATTGAAGTACGAGACGTTTTGGGCAATCTGCCACCAGTTGTTGAAGAACAGCAGCGACGGCAGGATGTCGGGGCGCATCTTGGTGAGCATCACGTGGTTAAAGATGGTGCACAGTGCGCAGGTCACCACCACGACGGTCACCACGGCGGGGACCAGGCGACGGATGCGGCGGATCCAGAAGCTCTTGAGGTCGATGCGGCCGGTCTTAGCGACTTCGTTGAGCAGCAGGCGTGTGATCAGATAGCCCGAAAGCACAAAGAAGATCGTGACGCCGAGCAGACCGCCCTGTGCCCATGTGAGGTTGAGGTGATAGAGCACCACCGCGACGACGGCAAGCGTGCGCAGGCCGTCAAGGGCAGGGATGTAGCGGGACTTGGGGCGAGCAGGCGTCTGCTCCGCGGCGGGAGTGTTGGCGCGGCCCGCGTTGTTGGCAGAAGCGCGATGAGGGCTCGCGGCGCGTCGCGGCTCGTTGGTACAGCGCTCGCCCTTCACGCGTTCGTGCGGCGCCGGCTCGTTGCCCGTGCGGCGTCGACCGCGCGAGCCCGATTGCGAGAGTTGTTCCATAAAACATCATCCAATGACGAGAATAATCAGCACGCCTTCATTGTAGCTGCCTGCTCCTGTGAATGCTTGCTGCTGGCGCAAGCTCAAGCACGCGTCCACATCAAAGTGAACTAAAGTTATAGGGGGTGCGAGAGCGCACGATCGACGGCCGGCGGTGGGCATAAGGCCCGCAGATGAGGAGGTTTCCATGGCGGATCACAGCATCGTTGCGGTGTTCGGCAGCATGAACATGGACCTTTCGGTGGCGTGCGAGCGCATACCGCGTGCGGGCGAGACCGTCGGCGGCAGCGGGTTTATCACCAACGCCGGCGGCAAGGGCGCCAACCAGGCCGTCGCCGCCGCGCGCATGGGTGCGCGCACGTGCATGATCGGCGCGGTTGGGCGCGATACGTTTGGCGATGCGCTGGTGGCGGGACTTCAGGATGCCGGCGTGGGCGTTGAGTTTGTGGCGCGTCGCGATGACGTGGAGACCGGTACCGCGACCATCATTCGCTGCGAGAGCGATAACCGCATCGTGCTGTCACCGGGCGCTAACCATGCGCTTGCGGGTGAGGATGTGGCCTGCGCGCTGAGGCGTCTGGTGGCCCATGAGCTCGACGGCGACGCCAGCGAGATTGCCCCGGCTGCCGGAAGCGTCTTTATCGCCCAGGGTGAATGTGACCTTGCAGCGACGGCCGATGCGCTTGTTTGCGCTCACGAGCTGGGGTTCTATGCGGTCTTTAATCCGGCGCCCGCCTGCGACTTGCCGGCAGGAGCGTGGCCTGCGGTCGACTTGGTCTGCCCCAACGAGACCGAGTGCCAGGTTCTGACGGGTATCCTGCCCAAGGACGATGAGAGCTGCGCCGCTGCACTCAACGCCCTGCTTGCTAAGGGCGCCGGGACTGCGGTCATCACGCTGGGTGGTGCCGGCTCGGTTACGCTCGGTGATGACGGTGAGCTGCTGCGCATGCCGGCACTTTCGAGCGCGGTGGTCGATACGACGGCCGCCGGCGATACGTTTATCGGTGCGTTGGCGGCGGCTCGCCTAGAAGACTTGCCGCTCTTTGAGTGCATGGTCGCGGGTGCTCGCGCCTCGGCAGTGACGGTGTCGCGCCTGGGCGCTCAGCAATCGATTCCCACGCGCGCCGAAGTTGAACATTGGTTTGGTTAAATGATAAAGACGGAGAAGCGGAGTAGAACAATGGCAATCAAGAAGCTGATCCTTGATCTGGATATGGGTGTGGACGATGCGATGGCGCTGGCCTATGCCATCGCGAGCCCCGAGGTGGAGCTCGTGGGCATCACCACGTGCTTTGGCAACGTGCGCGTCGAGCAATCGGCGCACAATTGCCTGGCGGTGCTCGATCTGCTGGGTCGCCCCGAGGTTCCGGTGTACCTGGGTGCCGACCGTCCTCTGCAGGCGACTGAGCCCTATACGCCGCCGGCGTCCACCGCGCTCATTCACGGCAAGAACGGCATCGGCGGCGCGAGCGTGCCCGCGTCGCCCTACGAGCCGGTGGGAGCGACCTCGGCCGACGGCAACGCTGCGGTCGATTATCTGATCGATGCCGCGCGCACCTATGGTCCCGATCTGGTCTACGTAGCGACTGGCCCGCTCTCCAACCTGGCGCTCGCCCTGGAGCGCGATGCGGTGGCGATGATGTCCATCGGCCGCGTGGTCGTGATGGGCGGCGCCCTTACCGTGCCCGGTAACGTGAGCGCGGGCGCCGAGGCCAACATGGCGAGCGACCCCGAGGCAGCCGACGCGGTGCTGCGCTCGGGCCGTAAGCTCACCATGGTGGGTCTGGACGTGACGCATCGCGTGGTGCTCACACGCCGCGACGTTGCCGGCTGGACGGGCTCGGGCACCATGGCGGGCTGCGCATTTGCGAGTATGGTCGAGCACTACATTGGCTCGTACGAGATGAACGCACCCTACCTGGGTGGTTGTGCGCTGCACGATCCGCTGGCCGTTGCCGTGGCGATCGACCCCACGCTCGTAGGTGCACTCGGCTGCAACCTGCGTGTTGATCTGCTGGGCGAGTACCGCGGTCGCACCATCTGCGATGAGCGCCGCTTGTCCGATCCGGACAAGAGCGCACTCGTGGCGCTGACCGTCGACGCCCCGCGCTTCCTGTCCGAGTTCAAGGCGCGCATGGCCCGCGTCCTGGGCTAAGTTGTCTTTTTGGGACGGGCTTTTTTGACTGGTATGATTGGTGCGACCATTCGAACCAGCTAAAAAGCCCCGTCCCAATTTGACTATCGAGAGGATCTGCCATGGAGCGCATCGCGAGCTTTTCCGTTGACCATCTGCTGCTTGAGCCCGGCGTGTACGTGAGCCGCATCGACCGCGATCCGGCGACCGCCGCCGTCGTCACCACCTTTGACCTACGCCTGACCACGCCCAATAAGGAGCCGGTCATGAACACGGCCGAGTGCCACACCATCGAACACCTGGGCGCGACGTTCCTCCGCAACCATGCCGAGTGGTCGAGCCGCATTGTCTACTTTGGGCCCATGGGCTGCCGCACGGGCTTTTACCTCGTCGTGTTTGGTGAGGTGACGAGCGAGGAGATTCTGTCGCTCGTGCGTGAGCTGTTCGAGTTTGTCGCCGACTTTGAGGGCGATGTCCCCGGTGCCGCTCCCGAGGAGTGCGGTAACTATCTGGACCAGAACCTCCCCATGGCAAACTGGCTCGCACGCCGCTACCTCGACCGCGACCTGGCCGATATCGACGAGAAGCACCTGCACTATCAGCAGGCGTAAGGGCTTTATCGCCCAAAACGCGCGCATTGGGCGCCTTCGCTTATGCGGGGGCGCCTTTTTGTTGATTGGTCGGGACGAGCGTTCAAAATCGCTCATGTTTGTTCTAGAATGTTCGTATAGTCACATTTACGAACAGGAGTGAACATGCATATCTACTCTGTCAACGATCCCGAGTTCAAATCCTATGGCAACGTTTGGAATAACGTTCCGTCCGAGCTCACGTCGCCCGTGCTCGAGGCGCTTTCTGCCACGTCCATTCCCGAGGGCAGCAAGTACGTAGCAAGTGCGCCGGAGCTCGAGGGCGTCAAGGATGCCGATAAACTGGGCTTTCTCATGTTTGGCGGCCGACCCTTCCAGCTGGGCTGGTGCAATGGCCACAACACGCAGCTCAACTGCCTGGAGTATCATCGCGCCAGCGAGTTCAACCTGGGCGCGCGCGACTTTATCCTGCTCGTGGCGCATCGCTGGGAGATCGAGGACGGCAAGCTCGACACCGCGTGCGTCAAGGCGTTCCGTGTACCGGCCGGTACGCTTGTTGAGGTTTTCAACACCACGCTTCACTACACGCCGTGCATGGTCGACGATGGGGGCTTCCAGGTGATGGTGGCGCTGCCCGCCGGCACCAACGGTCCGCGCCTCGAGGCTGCGGCCGACATGCCCACGGCCGGTGACGCTTACTGCTATTGGAAGGCCGACAAGTGGGTTCTCTGCCATGCCGACAGCCCCAAGGCTGCCGAGGGCGGCTACGTAGGCCTCATCGGCAAGAACCTCGACATCGCCTGCGACTAGAATCTTCCATCTCGATCTGTAACATCTGGAGGGCTAAATCGTCTCTACCTGTTACAGATTTAGACAAACTGCAGGGGCTGCCCGAAAGATCTCGATCTGTAACACCGGGCCCGGTTTTGACGGCCTAGCTGTTACAGATCGAGACAAACCGCCCCAAACCACCACAAAGGTGCCTGTCCCCATTGTGGTGGTGTAGGGCGGCGGTATCAAAAAGTGTCAGGCGGGGGCGGCTGCCGAGCACCCGCGCGCGAAAAGAAGTATCGGCCTGCGCCGTTGCCGTTGAGCGACGCGTTGTTTGCAGGGATACTGAGCCTATGACAACAGCGTGCGAAAGGATCGATGTATGGCTTTCTGTAAAGACTTCCTGTGGGGCGGCGCGACGGCTGCCAACCAGTGCGAGGGCGCCTATAACGTGGACGGCCGCGGCCTTGCCAACGTGGACGTGGCTCCGCACGGCCCCGAGCGCTATGCGGTGGTCTCCGGCCAGCGTAAAATGCTCGACTTCGAGGACGGCTATTACTATCCCGCGCAGACCGGCATCGATTTCTATCACCACTACAAAGAGGACATTGCTCTCTTTGCCGAGATGGGCTTTAAGACCTTCCGTATGAGCCTGGCTTGGACCCGCATCTTCCCCAACGGCGACGAGACCGAGCCCAATGAGGCTGGCCTGGCCTTCTACGAGGATGTGTTCCGCGAGTGCCAGGCGCACGGTATCGAGCCGCTCGTGACTATCACGCACTTCGACTGCCCGATTCATCTCATCAAGGAGTACGGCGGCTGGCGCAACCGCAAGCTCATCGACTTCTACAAGAATCTCGCGACCACGATCTTTACCCGCTACAAGGGCCTGGTGAAGTACTGGCTCACCTTTAACGAGATCAATATGATCTTGCACCTGCCGTTTATGGGTGCCGGCCTGGTCTTTGAGGAGGGCGAGAACAAGGAGGCTGTCGAGTACCTGGCCGCCCACAACGAGCTCGTTGCCAGCGCTTGGGCAACCAAGATTGCCCACGAGATCGACCCCGAGGTCAAGATTGGCTGCATGCTCGCCGCAGGTAGCTACTACCCCTACAGCTGTCGTCCGGGCGATGTGCGCCAGGCGCAGCTCGACAATCAGGACAATTACTTCTTCGTCGACGTTCAGAGCCGTGGCTACTACCCGGCCTATGCCGTCAAGAAGCTCGAGCGTCTGGGTATCGATGTGGGCATGACGGACGAGGACCGCGAGATCCTGGCCGCCAACACCGTCGACTTCATCAGCTTTAGCTATTACAGCACCCGTTGCTCCGCCGGTGCCGATAACCCCGATGTCGAGCGCACCCAGGGCAACGCCTTCGCCGGCGCCAAGAACCCCTACCTGCAGGAGAGCCAGTGGGGCTGGGCCATCGATCCGCTGGGCTTTCGCATCACCCTCAACGACCTGTACGATCGTTATCAGAAGCCGCTGTTTGTGGTCGAGAACGGTCTGGGCGCCAAGGATGTTGTCGAGGAGGATGGCTCCATCAACGACGACTACCGTATCGACTTCCTGCGTCAGCACATCCAGACCATGCGCGATGCGGTGACCGAGGACGGCGTTGACCTGCTGGGCTACACTACCTGGGGCCCGATCGACCTGGTGTCTGCCGGCACGGGCGAGATGTCCAAGCGCTACGGCTTTATCTATGTGGATCGCGACGATGCGGGCAACGGTACCCTCAAGCGTTCCAAAAAGAAGAGCTTCGACTGGTACAAGCATGTCATTGAAACGAATGGTGAGGACCTATCCTAAGGAAGCTGAGACACTCAACTTCATAGCCTCCTAGCCAAGGCGCCCGGCGAGTATGCGCTCTCCGGGCGCCTTGCCGTCTGCGGATTTTGGGACATGCGGCCCGCTTTTTCGATCCATCTGTCGGTACACTAAAGGGACTATGAGTACCCGCGAGCGACATATCGGCCACGCGGCCGCCCGGACCGCGCCGGTTGCGGATCCCAGGGGTGGCAGGCTCTTCGCCATGCCGCGATTCCTTGTTGGCATAACACATCAGGTGTACCGTCATCGCGTCTTTGCTATCGCCGGCGCCATCACCGCGCTGTTCCTCAT
>CABUZF010000024.1 GCA_902495985.1 uncultured Collinsella sp. | reverse complement strand
GCCACATCACCGGCGTCGAGATTCACCCTGCCGCGCAGATTGGCAAGCACTTCTTTATCTACCACGCCATGGGCGTCGTCATCGGCGAGACCACCATTGTGGGCGACAACTGTGTGCTCTACCAGGGCGTCACGCTCGGCGGCACCGGCAACGAGACCGGCAAGCGTCACCCCACCCTGGGCAACAATGTCACGGTGGGCACGGGCGCCAAGGTGCTCGGCAACATCCGCATCGGCAACAACGTCAAGATCGGCGGCAACTCGGTCGTCGTTAAGGACGTCCCCGACAACTGCACCGTCGTGGGCGTGCCGGGACGTATCATCAAGCGCAACGGTTGCCGTGTGTTCGAGGAGAGTTTCGACGCCAAGCAGCATCGCGAGTACATGCCCGATGACGCCGCCGAGCAGTCCGCCCTCAACCGCCAGGGCATCACCGAGAATGCCCGCCGCGTCAAGGAACTCGAGCGAGAGGTGGCCGAGCTCAAGGCCCTCGTCGCCAAGCTCGTGGACGAACGCTAGGAACGCAAGCGGCACAAAATGACATCGGCATCAACGCAAAGGCGCGCCAGGGAATTCATCCCCGGCGCGCCTTTTTTCGATGTGACATGTGGGACTGTCCCTTTGTCACATTATGCGAACTGGCTCAGATAGAGGTCGGCATAAGCGCCCTCGGCTGCGAGCAGCTCCTTATGCGTGCCCTGCTCGATAATGTTGCCGTGGTCCATGACCAAGATCAGGTCGGCGTCCACGATCGTCGACAGGCGATGCGCGATCACAAAGCTCGTGCGCCCGCGCATGAGCGCGTCCATGGCGCGGCCGATAGCAAGCTCGGTGCGCGTGTCCACGCTTGAGGTCGCCTCGTCCAGGATGAGAATCGCCGGGTTGTTGAGCAGCACGCGCGCAATGGTCAGCAACTGGCGCTGGCCCTGGCTGATGCTTTCGGCATCGTTGGCCACGCGCGTGTCGTAGCCCTGCGGCATGGTGCGCACAAAGAAGTCAACCTGGGCGGCGCGCGCAGCCGCAACAATCTCCTCGCGCGTTGCCTCGGGGCAGCCGTAGGCGATGTTCTCGGCAATCGTGCCGTCGAACAGCCAGGCGTCTTGCAGCACCATGCCAAACTGCTGACGTAGCTCGCCGCGATCCATGCGGCTCGTATCCACGCCGTCGAGCGTAATGCGCCCGCCGTCAATCTCGTAGAAACGCATGAGCAGGTTGATGAGCGTGGTCTTGCCCGCGCCCGTGGTTCCCACCACGGCAATCTTCTGGCCCGGCTCGGCGGTAAACGACACGTCGCGCATAAGCGGCTTGTCGGGCGAATAACCAAAGCGCACGTGCTCAAAGGAGACGCGACCCTCAACGCGACCCGGCAGCTTGGCGGCCTCGTCCGGCAGCGGATCGGCCTCCATCTCGGGCTCATCGAGCAGGTCGAACACGCGCTCCGCACTCGCCAGCGCGCTCTGCAGCGAGTTAAAGGTAAACGACAGCTGCGTCATGGGTTCGGACGCCTCGTAAATAAACTGGAAGAACGCCTGGAACACGCCGACGGTCATGTGACCGGCAACCAGCATGCTGCAGCCCACAAGCGCAATAACGATCTGCGCCAAACGGCCGATAAAGCGCACCGCGGGGCCGACGGCATTGATCATAAAGTCGGCCTTGGTGCTCACGCGCGCCAGCTCGCCCGAGGCCTGGTGCACCTCGGCAGAGCTCTGGTGCTCGCGGTTGAATGCGCGAATCACCAAACGGCCCGAATAGCCTTCCTCGACCGCGCTCGTAATCTTGGACACCCACTCCTGGCGCTCGCCCGTCACATCGTGCGTGCGGCGCGAAACGACCTTCGTCACCAGCAGCGACAGCGTCATAAAGAACAAAAAGACGAGCGTGAGCGGCACGCTAAACACGAACATCACGATCACAGCGCCCACCACGGTACCGATCGACACCAGAAGCTGCAGCAAGCCGCGCTGCATGCTCTCGGACATCTTGTCCAAGTCGTTGGTCGCACGGCTGACGACCTCACCGGGACGATGCGCGTCAAAGAAGGCAAGCGGCAGACGGTTGAGCTTTTGCGCGATGCGGTTGCGCAGGCGCAGATTGAGACGCTCAGCGACGCTCGACATCAAAAAGCTCTGGAGCGCGTAGAACGAGGCAGCGGCCGTCCAAATCATAAAGTAGATGAAGATGGTCCTGCCGCAGTTCTCCCAGGTGATGTTGAAGGTGGTATCGTTGGCAAACGCCACCTGAATGTGGCCCCACAGCTCATCGATCACGCGGGCGCTATATGCCGGCGCGGCGGTGTTAAAGATGGCATAGAACACAATGCTCGCGAACACGATATAGAAGCGCCAATGGTCGCCGGCAGCCTCGCTCCACAGGCGGCGCACCGTCGCCCAGGTGTCGCGGGGTTTCTCGTCCTCGTCCTCGTCGTCCACATCGCGCATGCGCTCTGCCTCAGCGCGGGCGCGCTCGTCCTCGGCGCGCTCGTTTTCCTCGTAGAGCGCTTGGCGGCGAGCCTCGCGCTCGGCTGCAGCCTTGGCGGCGTCATCCAGCTCGGATGCCACGGCAGCCGTTTCCTCGACCAGTACCGCGGCAGCGGCGTCATCAACGCCGCCCTGCTTCTTGAGCTCCTCGGTCATGCTACTCACCTCCCTTCATCTGCGATTCCGCGATAGCGCGGTACACCTCGCAGGTTTCCATGAGCTCGTCGTGCGTGCCTAGGCCCACGATCTCGCCGTCTTTGAGCACCACGATCTGATCGGCATGCAAAATAGTCGAGATACGTTGCGCGATGATGAGCACCGCGGCATCGCGCGTCTCGTCCTGCAGCGCATGGCGCAGGGCGGCATCGGTCTTAAAGTCCAGGGCCGAAAAACTGTCATCGAAGATATATAGATCGGCATGCTTCATGAGTGCGCGGGCGATCGCCAGGCGCTGGCGCTGACCGCCCGAGAAGTTCGTGCCGCCCTGGGATACCGGAGTATCGAGCCCCTGGGGCTGATCGAGCACAAAGGTGCTCTGGGCAACCTCCAGCGCATGGAGCATGTCAGCCTCGGTCGCGCCCTCGTTGCCAAAGCGCAGGTTGCTCGCCACCGTACCCGAGAACAGCCACGCCTTCTGCGGCACGTAAGCGATATGCCCGCGAATCTCACCTTGCGAAAGGTCGCGCAGGTCAACGCCGTTCAGGCGAATGGCGCCCTTCGTGGCATCGTGGAAACGCAACAAGAGCTTGGCCACCGTTGACTTGCCCGAGCCCGTTGAGCCTACAATCGCCGTGGTCTGGCCACGGCGACAGGCAAAGCTCAGGTCGCACAGGGTATCCTCGTCGGCATCGTCAAAACGGAACGACATATGGTCGAACACGGCAACCGCGTCGGCACCATCTGCGGACTCAGGCGCCCCGTCGCCCAGCGTTGCCTTGCCGTCCACGATGCTCGGCTCGATTTCGAGCACCTGTTGCGCGCGGTTGAGGCACGCCGCAGCGCGCGGAAGCGTCAGAATCACCATCTGCGCCATCATCACAAAGAACAGGATCAAGATCGCGTATTCCAACACGGCCGAGATGCTGCCGATTTGCATGGCGTGGACGCCCGCGCGGTTGCCGCCCACCCACAGCACCGCCACCTCGGCGATATTCATCAAAAAGAAGCTGGAACTGTCGAGACCCACAAACAGGTGGTTGACCTTGATGGCGTTGGCCGCGTAATCGCTAAACACCTCGTCCAGGCGCTGCTCCTCGTGGCGCTCCTTGTTAAATGCGCGGATGACGCGCACGCCCACGATGTTCTCGCGCAGCACCACGTTCATGCGGTCGATAAAGCTCTGCAGGCGCATAAAGATCGGCGCGGCGTTAGCCACCGTAAAGACCGCCGCCACCAGCACGATCGCAACGACCACACCAAGCAGCGTGCCCATGGCGGGATCGATGAACCAAGCAAAAATGATGCCTGCCACGGCCAAGAACGGCACCGGCAGCACCAACTGAATCGTCTGAAGGACAGCTTGCTGAATCACGTTGATGTCGTTGAGTGAGCGCGTGATCATCGAACCCGTGCCAAAGCGCTCAAAGTCGCTGGCGGACAGCTCGAGCGACTTGTCGTACACGGCATTGCGGATATCGCAGGCCACGTTGGCGGCCAGGCGCGCCGAAAGATAGCAGCCCAACACCGTGCCGCCGCTGGCCATGCCGGTCGCGATAAGCATGTACAGGCCGTTGCGTAAAATATAGTCGATGTCGCCCGTGGTAATACCGGTGTTGACCATGTTCGCCAGCATCGTGGGAACCAACAGCGTACCGACGTTATCTATCAGCACCGCAAACAGCGTCACCGCAATCAGACCGCGGTACGGCCTCATAAACCTCATTAAGAGTCGCATGTGTCCCCCTCGCCCTTATCGTCAGCCTCGTTCTCGGCGGCCACTTGCCGTTTAAATGCCTCGCACTCTTCGTTAAGAACATGGGAGAACTTACCGACCAAGCGCATGATCTCGCGCTGTTCCCACGGCTCGAGCGCCTCGAATGCCTGTTGCTCGGCTTTTTGCGCCGGCAACGCGTAGCGCTTGGCAAACTGCACGCCTTCTTCGGTCAGTCGCACAACCTTGTTCTTACGACTGCCCTCGGCAAACTCCAACGTCGCAAGCCCTCGCGCCCTAAGCGTCTTGATCGCCGAATTGATGGTCTGTTTGCTGTAGAACCATTCACTCGTCAGCCGACTCACGGCAACGCTTCCGCCCGCCGCACTCGTGTCGACGAGCATCCAGTAGGCGCAGTCCGAAAGACCGCAGGCGCGCGCGAACTCCGAATAGATACGGTCAAGCCCGTTGAGCATCCGGTCGAAATCGACCGGGCTAACTGCACTATTCATCTCTCCCACCATTCGATAGTCCGAGTTTTGACCAATTAATATCTCTACATTAGTCCGAGTTTTGACTATCGTCAACAAGCTCGTTGTTTATGGTCGGCTCTACATAAGCATATCGACAAAAAAGACCGCCGGCGCGGGGGCGGCGCCGGCGGTTGCGAGAGAATATCGAGTGTTGGCTGTTAAGCAGCGACGGCCTCATAGACCGTAGCACCCGAGAAGCTGTCATGCAGGCTCTTGCCGGCAATCCACGGCAGCTCGACGACCTCGCAGACCGTGTTGACCAGCTCGGAGCAGTCAGTAAAGTGGCCCTTGTCGTTGAGGGCCTCGCAATCCTGAACACGCCAATAGCCATCGGTGTGCGTGATGTAGTACTCGTGATCGTTGATCGACACGAAAGCGCGCGTCTTGGAACGCAGCAGCTTCAGAAATCCTTCGAAATCGGTCTCGACGACATCTCCAGCCTGGAACATGATGTTACCTCCTGGCCCGGCGCCACCACGGCGCATTGATAAACGTTGGTACTCCTTTAGTAAAACCTTTATCAAAGGTTATGCGTTCGTCATTTAGGCAAGTGGTAAAAAAGCGCAGGGTAGACGGGATAAAACGTTTAACCATCCCATTTGTTTGTCACATTCTGAAGGTACTTTTATGCAAACCTACTTTCCCAATTGGAATCTATCCTTTTGGCCGGGCAATTGACCGTCTATCGTTTAAGCCCGACGGGTACGAACGGGGCATCTGCAACGCCACCGCAAGGAGACACCATGGAGACTATCGAAGCACTCATTCACCGCCGCAGCTGCCGCAAATACAGCAATCGTCCCGTCGAGGCCGAAAAGCTTGCACGGATTATCGAAGCCGGCCAATATGCACCGAGCGGCATGGGCCGCCAGCCGGTGACGTTTGTCGCCGTCACCGACCCCGCGACCGTCGAGCGTCTCTCACAGCTCAACGCCCAGGTCATGGACAGCAACAGCGACCCCTTCTATGGCGCCAAGACCGTTGTGGTGGTGCTGGTTGACCGCAGCGTGCCCACACATCTGGAAGACGGCTCGCTCGCCATGGGCAACTTGCTCAATGCTGCCTATGCGCTGGGCGTTGATTCGTGCTGGATTCATCGCGCGCATGAGGTCTTTGACTCGCCCGAGGGCCTGGAGCTGCTGGCCAGCTGGGGCCTGCCCGCCGACGGCAGCCTGCGCGGTGTCGGTCACTGCATTCTGGGCTACGCCGAGGACACGCTACCCGAGGCAAAGCCGCGCCGCGACAACGTCGTCTACGTAAGGTAATTCGTTCCGCCGTTCTACCGAACGGCGGGCTCGTTGACGCTGCGCGGGCCGCATTCACGCCAATCTGACGTTCAATTTCGAGGGCGCGACCAAAAGGTCAGCGCCCTCTCATTTCACGTCACCTTGGCGCAAATGCGGCTCGCTCGCTTTTGGCGACTGGCATCGAATGAGCCACTGTCTTGGGCAGCTAAAAAAGCCCCGTCCCAAATTAGCTGCCCCACTCACAACTTATCTTGCCGATGGAGTTGTCGTCGTTTCGTTCGTCTGGGCCGTTTCGGCGCCATCGCCCTGTTCGTCCTCGTCCTTTTGCGCATCGGCGATGGTGGAGGCCGCCGCGACGATACCGCGCTGGGGCGCGACGCCCGTCTGGGTCTGAGCGCCCTCGACAACTTCTGTGCCTGCATGCGCGAGCTCGGGCGATTTAAACACTGCGTCCAAGTTGGCGCCACCGCCGACGTAGCCAAGCGCTGCGAGCGCGATGACGATCACTGCAATGACGACCGCGATCGGAACATAACGATGCCAACCAGCCGGATTGAGTCCGCTGCGACGAGCCGCCCCGCGGCTGATGTAACCAAGCGTGCCGTCGTGCTTGAGCTTTGAGCCCACCACGCGTTTGCGGCCCCACAGCGAGGACTCTGCCTGCATTGCCAAGCGGGCGCTTGCCGAAGGATAGCCGTATTTAGTGCGCTTGAACGAGCCATCAAACCCCGAGGCGTGTTTGCCCCACGTCACCGATGTTGTGCGTCGGTTGACCGGCGCGGCACTCCGCCTTCTGCGGCTCGGTTTTGTAGTCTCAGCCATACGCCCCCGCACGCCGTAACCAAATCGAAACAATAACGCTTTGGACTGTAGCACACGCGTCGCGCGCGGTCACGGGCGCCTCGCTCAACGGTCATCGTCCTTCAGCAAGCGCCACAGCGTTGTTCGGCTTATGCCCAGCACCTCCGCCGCACGGGTTCGGTTGCCGTGGAGATGATCTACAACCAGATGCGCGATATCTCGCTCGGTATCGGCCAGCGGTCGCAGGATATACAGGTCGCTTTCGAGTGTCGGGGCACCAAAGGTTGCGGTCTTAATCACGTCCTCTTGGGCGAGCACTTCCTCCGCCACAGCGCGGTCCACCGTGCCCGCCCCCACCAATATATACAGTCGTTCCGAGACCTCGCGGAGCTGCAGATAATTGCGCGGCCAGCGGTAAGCATCGAGCGTCTTCGTCGCCGCGGCAGACAGCGTGGGCGCTGCCGTCCCAAATGCGTTAGCGAGATATTCCAAATAGCGCGCAACCTTCGTCGACGCGGCTCCCTGCTCGGCGATTGCCGGCGCCACGCTCACCGCACAGGCGAAGCGCTCGGTCACAAAGGCGGCTTGATCACTTTCGCTGCCGCCCGGCATGTCATTCGCCGTCAGCACCACATGGCAGCGCGTCGCCAACGCGGTGTCGGCCATCGTGGAGACCAGCTCGCGAAGGCGCTGGGGGCCAACCGCGTTCCAGCCCTCAATGCAAAGGGTCAGCCCCGTTTGGAACAGCGGCGATTCGGCGCTTTTGAGCACATGGCGCCAACCGCGCTCGGTGAGCTCATCGAGCGCAACGGAAACAAAGGGCTGATCGGCAAAAGGACCGTCCAGATAGAGGCGCTTGGCGATCTCGACCTGACCCGCTCCCAGCTCGCCCTCGAGCATAAGGGGCACACCGCGCGCGTAGCTCTCGGCAACCGGTGCAGCTACCGCAGCGGCACCCTCAACGATGCCGTACGCGCTCGATTCGTAGCGGGCCTCAACTTCGTCGGCGTTGAGCCACTCGATGCCCGCATGCGCCGCGGCACCGCGCACCTCGCGGACCACGACGACCCAAAGGCCCCCGCCCTCTTTGTCGGTGGGGCGAACGGTCAGGCTCAGGCGCGTACCCGCACGCCCCATAACAAGACGCGCGCCGTCTCCTATACGGTCGAGGCGTTCGGCAACAAAAGCCGCCACATCCCGCTCAAGCGCCGCGTCATTCATGGTCGAGATCGCGACGTCCCCATGCGCATCGATTGCCAATGCCGAGGCCCCGGCGGCAGCTAGGGCATCGGTCAAGATGTTCAGTTTGGCATTGCTATCCATGATTTGCCCCTGTCCGCGGCGACGTGCAACCGCCGACGGTCGCACGACCGAGTGTTTCAAAATTGAACGATATTGCCCACCAAACACTATAGGGCAGAAAGCGCCGTCCTGCGAGTATAGGTGTTGCCCCGCATCGCCATCCTGGCGGGGCGATAAGAGCTCTTCGGGACTTATAAACCTGCGGACAAGCCATACCCGCAAGAGCTCCTATCGCTCCACCGTGAGAATGCGCTCACCAGCAACCAGCACGCAAACAAGCTACTTCTCTACCAGATTCCCAGTACGTGTTGCATTCCCAAACTCATGCACGCAATGCCAATCCAGCAGCAAAAGCCCAGCGCGATGGGCTTGCCGCCCTTTTTGACCAGCTCGACGATATCGGTATTAAAACCAATAGCCGCCATGGCCATCACAATAAAGAACTTCGACAGCTCCTTGATGGGCGCCGTAAAGGGCGCGGGAAGCTGAAACACCGTAGTGATCACGCTCGCCAGCACAAAGAACAGCACAAACATGGGAAACGTGCGTTTGAGGGAGAACGTGCTCTTAGCGTCGCCGCCAGCCTTGCGCGCCAGATGCATCTGCCAGCAAGCAAGCGCCAGCGTGATGGGAATGATGGCCAGCGTCCTGGTAAGCTTGACCACCGTGGCGCTCTCGAGCACATTGGCGCCGGGATGCATGCTGTCCCAAGCGCTCGCCGCAGCCGTTACCGACGAGGTGTCGTTGATGGCGGTGCCGGCAAACAGGCCAAAGCCCTCGTTGGTCAGCCCGAGCATGCCGCCGAGCGTCGGAAACACGAGCGCCGCGATAACGTTAAACAGGAAGATGACCGAAATAGCCTGGGCGATTTCGCGATCGTCGGCATCGATGACGGGCGCGGTCGCGGCAATGGCAGAACCGCCGCAAATCGACGAACCCACACCTACAAGCGTCGCGATCTTGCCCGGCACGTTCATAACGCGGCAGAGCACAAAGGCGATGACAAGCGAGGTCGAGATCGTCGCCACGATAATCGGCAGCGACTGGGCGCCCTTGGACAGAATCTGGGAGAGGTTCATGCCAAAGCCAAGCAGGATAACCGCGTACTGCAAGACTTTTTTGGACGTATAGGTAACACCGGCGGCGAGCTGTCCGCGGCAATTCTTGGGAAAGACGAGCGCCAGGACCATGCCAAAGAGGATGGCAAATACCGGCCCGCCGACCACCTCAATCTGTTTGCCGAGCAACGTCGCGGGGATGGCGATGATCAGGCAGAACAAGACGCCCTTCCAGCGCTCGCGTACGATATTCGCCAGTTGCATATGGGATTCCTTCTTTCTATTTCACGTTTGCGACGGCTTATGATACGGCAACACTGAGCGCAGCCCTGTGCAAATACAGACCAAGATGCCGCAATAGTTCTCGGTCGACAGCCGAATTACCCACCGCGCCAGGCTGATTCGCGGCATAATAAACAACTGACATATGAGTTTGATAGAACAGTTGCGAGGCGCTATGGAAGAATCGATGCACGTCGGCGAGCAGGAAACGAGCCTACAGGACCAGTCCTACCACACCATTCGACGCAAAATCGTCTACCTGGACTACAAGCCGGGCGAAAAGCTGGGCGTCAAGCAACTTTGCGACGACCTGGATATGGGGCGCACGCCCGTGCGCGAGGCTTTGGTTCGCTTGGCGCAGGAAGGCCTGGTGCGCACCGTGCCCCAGAGCGGCACCTACGTCTCACCCATCAACCTCACCCTTGCCGAGAGTGCTTGTTACATCCGCGAGCATCTGGAAAAGCAGGTGATTGTGGAGTGCTGTGCGCGCGCCACGTCGGCCGGCATCGAGCAGCTCGACCGCGCCATCGTGCTGCAGGAAAAGGCCATGGCCGAAGAGGATCGCATCGGCTTCTTTTTGAGCGACAACCTCATGCATCACATGATTTTTAGCATCGCATGTCGCAGCACCGTGTGGTCGTGGCTCGAAGAGACCAATGCCGACCTGGAGCGCTTCCGCTGGCTGCGCGCCGCCACGCAAGTTCTCGACAATCAGGACATCGTGAACGAGCACAAGCAGATTCGCCGCGCTATCGCCGGTCGCGACCCCATCGAAGCGAGCTTTTTGGTCAGCAAGCACCTGCACATGATGTTCCGCAACCAAACCGAGGTTCTGGACCAGTTCCCCGAGTACTTCGAGACCAGCAAGCTCCGCTAACCTGCCAAAAAGGGACAGGTT
>CABUZF010000023.1 GCA_902495985.1 uncultured Collinsella sp. | reverse complement strand
GGCAAAAAACTCGGCAAGAGTCAGATGAGCCAATATGTGGGCGGCAAGACGATCCCGCGGCGCGACGTGGCTGAGCTGCTCGCCCGTATTTTGGAGGTCGATGTTACCTGGCTGCTTGCCGGCGACGCCGATCAAGGCGAGGCATCATCACCCCGCAACGATTCCAAGCCCGAACCCCATCCCTCAGCTCAAATTCCAAGGAGCACCACCATGCGTACTTTTTCTAAATCCACCAAGCTTGATAACGTCCTGTATGACGTGCGCGGTCCCGTCGTCGACGAGGCTGCCCGTATGGAGGACGAGGGCGAGCGCATCCTCAAGCTCAATATCGGCAACCCGGCGCCCTTCGGTTTCCGCACGCCCGACGAGGTCATCAAGGACATGCGCCAGCAGCTGCCCGACTGCGAAGGCTATTCCAACTCGCGCGGCCTGTTCTCCGCGCGCAAGGCGATCATGCAGTATTCGCAGATCAAGGGCCTGCCCAACGTTCAGATGGAGCATATCTACACGGGCAACGGCGTGTCCGAGCTCATTCAGCTTTCGATGAACGCGCTGCTCGACAATGGCGACGAGATTCTGATCCCCAGCCCCGACTATCCGCTCTGGACGGCGTGCGCAACCCTTGCCGGCGGTCATCCTGTGCACTATCTGTGCGATGAGCAGGCGGATTGGTATCCCGACCTGGAGGATATGGAGTCCAAGATTACGAGCGCGACCAAAGCCCTCGTCATCATCAACCCTAACAACCCCACGGGTTCCGTCTATCCGCGCGAGGTGCTCGAGGGCATCGTCGAGGTTGCACGCAGGCATCAGCTGATGATCTTTGCCGATGAGATCTACGACCGCCTGTGCATGGACGGCTACGAGCACGTCTCGATTGCCTCGCTCGCCCCCGACCTGCCCTGCGTTACCTTTAGTGGCCTTTCCAAGTCGCACATGATCGCGGGCTATCGCATTGGCTGGATGGTGCTTTCGGGCAACCAGCGCTGCATGAGCGACTTCATCATGGGCATCAACATGCTTTCCAACATGCGCCTGTGCTCCAACGTGCCGGCTCAGTCGATCGTTCAGACGGCACTCGGTGGTCATCAGTCCGTTAACGACTACATCCGTCCCGGCGGCCGTGTCTACGAGCAGCGCAACTTTGTGTATGAGGCGCTCAACAAGATTGACGGCATCTCGGTGGTTAAGCCGCGCGCGGCGTTCTACATCTTCCCCAAGATGGATGTGAAGAAGTTCAACATCACCGATGACGAGCAGTTCGCCCTTGACCTGCTGCACGAGAAGAAGATCCTGATCACGCGCGGCGGCGGCTTCAACTGGGCTGAGCCCGACCACTTCCGTATCGTGTACCTGCCGCGCATGGAAGTACTCAAAGAGTCCCTCGAAGACCTCGCCGACTTCTTTGACCATTACCGCCAGGCGTAACGGTAAAGGTAGCCTGTAATGAAACGGTCGGCCCGCAACGGATGCGGGCCGACCGTTTTCTGTCTAAGCCCGTGCTGTTAGCGCTTGTCTCGTTGAGCGGGCGAGGTTCGCGCGTGAGCGGCTAGTCCTATTCCAAAATGGAATACAGTGGGCTTAAGCTGGAATTGATGTCCGGGTACCTGCTTTTCTAGAATGTTTTCAACAAGATGAAAGGCGGTTCCAACCAATGATTATCGATGCAAATTCCTACTGGTTCGACGAGCGCATCTTTCATGACGAGACGCTCTGCGAACAGTTTTTGGCCGAGGTACCCCGCGCCTATGACACCGAAGGCTATCTGACCATGAATTCCGCCGGCAAACGACAGATCGTGATCGAGATGCCCGCCGGTTCTCCGGGTCTTAACTACATTGAGGGCGACTACACCCTCGAGAAGCGCTTGGCCGATATGGATAAGGCGGGGGTCGACAAGGCGATCCTCAAGCTCCCCGGCTGTCACGAGTGGATGTCGCTCGAGATGTGCCGGCGTTTCAACGACGGTATGGCTGCTGACGCGAAGGCGTCAAGTGGCCGTCTGATTCCGCTTGTCGCCGTGCCGCCCTTTGGCACCAAAGCGAATTTGGAGGAGCTCGACCGCAGGCTCGACGATGGTTTTGCGGGTGTGCAGCTCTGCGCTCACTACGGCAAGCGCTATCTCGACGACCAGGTCTTCTCGAGCTTTTTCGAGCACCTGAACGAACGCCATGTCACCGTTTACGTGCACCATGTCCCCGTGCCGGTCGAGAACGAGTCGCTTCTCGCGTACGACAACCTTCGCCGCTCTTATGGCCGCTGCGTCGACCAAACTACGGCGATCGGCCGAGAGATCTTTGGTGATTTCTTTGAGCGCTACCCCAATATCAAGATGGTCCACTCCATGCTCGGCGGCGCATACTTTGCGTTCAAGGAGATGCTGCTGCCTCATGGTCCCAAGCGCCCTGACGCCTCTGGCCGTTTTCAGGTCGATACCGAGACCGTTTCCAGGCGCCTCGAGAACAACATCTATTTCGACATGTCCCATGCCCAGCCTTGGGGCAAGACACTCCTCGCCTGCGCGGTTGACGTGCTGGGTGCTGACCATATTGTTTTTGGCACGAGCTATCCCGTTAAACGCGAGTGGCTCACCGAGGGTGTCGCCTGCGTTCGCGCTGCAAATCTGAGCGATACAGACAGCGACCTTGTGCTTGGCGGTACGGCGCAGCAACTGTACGGTGTCGAGTGAGCAGCAATCAGAGGGGAGTATCTGCCATGGACGAAGGAGAGATGAGGGCTGGGGCCGCTCGTGTGGCCATCGATCTTGGGGACGTGTTGCCGTTCGACGGTTTCGACGAACTCCGTCATGAGGTCTTCGCCCGTGCCCTTATCATCGAGGGGACGGGGCGACGCGCCTGCGTCCTTTCGCTTGAGGTCACCTCGATCGCTCCGGCTCTACTCGCCGACCTGCGTGAGGTTGTTGAGGATGCCGCCAATTGCAGCGGTGCTTATTCTTGGGTGGTTCCTACCCACACGTTTTCCATGCCTCACGTCCGCACTCCCGGGCATCTTGCCGACGATGCTACCCGCAATCGCAACGAGCGCTATCGCGCAGCGCTCGTCGCTGCCGCCCGCACGGCTGTCGAGCGCGCTGTTGCGGGCATTCGCTCTGCCACGCTCGCCACTGTGGAGGGCGAATGCCCCGTGAACGTTAATCGCGACATTGAGACGCCTGCCGGCTGGTGGTTGGGCTCGAATCCCAAGGGGTTTGCCGACCACACGATGCCCGTACTCGCCATAAGGGATGCCGGGGGCGAGTATGTTGCCGTGCTCGCGATGGCGGATGTTCAGTCCTCCGTGCTCGACGGGTCGCGCGACTCCGAGGGGAGGCGCATGGCGAGCGGAGACCTCTTTGGTTTTGCCGCCATGTCGCTCGAGCGCGAGCTGGGCGGCGTTGCCCTGTTGCTGCCAGGCGCCGCGGGCGACCAAGGTCCGGCGGAGCGCGCCATGAACGTCATGTTCGATGCGGCCGGCGTTAAGCAGACGGTCGATGTCCATGAGGACGGATACCGCATGCTGCACCAGCAGGGGCAGGCCTTGGGCGATGCTTTGATCGAGGTCGCTCGCATGGCGCGTGAGGATGACGCTACCGGCATCGATGCCCGCGCGGTCGACGTTCTCCTGCCCGCTCAGACACGCGCCGATTTTCACTCTTTGGCTCCGCACCGAACGTATGAGTTTCATGCCGCTGGCGAGCAGCGCACGAGGGTCTATCTGCTCCGGCTGGGAAACGTCGAGCTTGTCGGTGTACAACCCGAGGTCTCGAGTGCATTCGGCGCCACTGTGCGCGCCGCTCGGTCCGGCTCTGTGTTCTTTGCCACGCTCGTCAACGGCGGACAGAAGTACCTACCGGCTCCCGACGCGTACGAAAAAATCACCTATGAGGCTATGAACTCCGGTTTTGCCGCCGGATCCCATGAGCGCCTCGTCGAAATCATCATTGCCGCCTTGAATGCGGCGTGACACAGAAGGAGAACGTGCATGAACATTGGACACGCGCGCCGCAAAATTACCCCACAGGGCGACATCTACCTGATTGGCTACCGCAATCTTCCCAACCGTCTTGAACCTGCGACAGGCGTCCATGACGACGTCTTCGCCAACGCCATCCTCTTCCAGCAAGGCGAACGTGAAGTGTTTCTCTTTAATGCCGATGTCCTCGAGTTCGAGGAAAGCATGGCCGAGGAAGTCAAGACAATGCTCGCTGAGCGCTACGGCATTGACCGTGATTGCGTTCTGCTCTCGGCGACGCACGACCATACTTCAATCGTCGCTTACCACCGCAGCTGGTGGACGGGAAAATTCGACGAGGACTACTACCGCTGGTTCCTCGATACCATTTGCCAATGCTTTGAGGAGTGCCGCGCCAACGCACAGCCCGCGATTTGTCGCTTGGGCAAGCAGGTCATCACCGGTTTCTACGACAACCGCATCATCCCAGGTGAACTCGCCGACAATGAGGTCATTGTCGTATCGTTCTTCGATACCGAAGGCAAGCCATTTGCGGGCTTTGTGAACTGGGCGGTGCATTCCGCTTGCGTCGGACCCGACTGCACGGAGCTCACGAGCGAACTCGCCGGTCTTACCGGCAAAAAGCTCGCTCAGAGTCTTGGCTACTATCCGGCCATGGTCGTCGGTGCTGCTGGCGACTGTAGCGACCGCAATTTTCGCCAGGGACGCGGCATTCCCGAGGTCGAGCGCGTTTCGACCGGTCTTGCCGAGGCGATTTCCCAGATCAAGCTCGATCGCGAGGTCGTTCTCGACCGCATCGAGCCTCAGACGTTCTATCACACCGTTGCCCATGACGACTTTTCGCTCACGCTTAAGTGTGCCGTCATCAGTCTGGGCGGCCTGCATCTCTTTGTGTTCCCGAGTGAGCTCGGCAGCGACCTGGGTATTCGCATGAAGCGCGAATGCCCGGTCGAGGGAATAGTTTGCGGTTACACCAACGGCTATTTCGAGTATTTCCTTCCGGCACGCGAGTACGGCCTCTCCTTTGAGACCGAGCGTACTCAGATTCCCCAGGGCGAACCGGAACGTCTGTGTGACAAGTTCTGCCAGACGACGAGACTTCTCGGCGCAGCAGATTCGCGTCTGTAGACCTGATTGCGTGATATGGGCCAATGAGGCTCCCTGCCACGTGATCGGCATCTTCCATCTTCTCTGCCGTTTCCCATCCCGGGCGTACGTGCGTCCGCGGATTTCAAAGGGGGAAGCGGATTCCTTGCCCTCCCACGTCGACTACGGAGGCATGAAATCGATGCTATACCCCGCTCAGAAAAAGGAGAATTCCATGAAATACCAGAAGCTTTGCGATGAAATCATCACAAAGGTCGGTGGTCGAGACAATGTGTTAGACGTGAGCCACTGCATTACGCGTCTCCGCTTCCACCTCAAGGATGAATCACTTGCCCAGACCAATGAGCTTAAGGCGACGAAGGGCGTCGTTGACGTCATCCAGGCCGGCGGACAGTACCAGGTCGTGATCGGCGCCACCGTCGAGGCCGTCTACAACGACCTTGTTCAGATTGGCGGGTTCGACGCCAAGCCTGCGCTTGATATCGATGAGGGCGACAATGTCAAGAAGGGCGATCCGTTCTCGCGCCTGCTCGCCATCATTTCCGAGATTCTGCAGCCGGTTCTTGGTGTGCTTATGGCCGGTGGCTTCATCAAGTCGATGCTTGCGCTCTGCACGGTTGCCGGTTGGCTTGCCAAGGACAGCAATACGTATGTGACGCTCTCGGCAATCGGAGATTCGGTCTTCTATTACTTTCCGCTAATCATTGGCTGGACGTCGGCCAAGAAGTTCGGACTTAAGCCCGTTATGGGAATGGCGCTCGGCGGTATCCTCGTCTACCCGACGCTCGTTGCCCTTATGGGCGGAGATCCGCTCTACACGCTCGGCGCCGGTACGGTCTTCGAGTCCAATGTCTACGGTGATATTTTTGGCATCCCGCTGATCATGCAGAATTACTCATCGACGATTCTGCCTGCGATCTTTATCGTCTGGATTGCCTCCAAGGTGCACAAGGCCCTTTCTAACGCGCTGCCCGCGCTTGTGAGCTCGTTCTTCTCCAACATCCTGACGCTCCTCATTTGCGGCATCCTTGGCCTGCTTGTGGTCGGTCCGGTCATGACGGTCCTCTCCAACATCGTTGCCCAGATCATTCTGATGCTCATCAACTTCCAACCCGCCATCGCCGGCTTCGTCATCGGCACGTTCTGGAGCCTGCTCGTCATGTTCGGCCTGCACTGGGGTATCATCCCGCTGTGGTTCCTCGATGTCGCAACCTACGGCTATGACCTCATTAACCCGCTCGTGTATGCAGGCGGTTGTGCCATCGCCGGCGCTGTGCTTGGCATGATCATCCGAACCAAGGACTCCGAGGAAAATGCTGCCGTCAACATTCCCGCCCTTGTCTCTTCGATTTTCGGTGTCAACGAGCCTGCGCTTTACGCCATCTTGCTGCCGCGTAAGCGCCTTATGTGGGCAACCTTTATTTCCGCTGGTGTAGGCGGCGCCATTGCCGGCCTCATGGGTGCCAAGCTCTATGCCTTCGGCGCCTCCGGCCCGCTCGGTTTCCCGAGCTTTATTAACCCTGCCGGCATCGACACGGGCTTTATCGGCCTTGTCATCTCCGGTGTGGTCGCTTTCGTTCTGGCTCTTGTCGCCGCTATGGTGATCGGTACCAGGAAGGACAAGGGCGGTAAGGCACTCAACATCTCGGTGGACTAGTCTTTTTGCGCACTTTGATTAAATATGCCTCGGACGGCGACGTGCTGCCCGAGGCATATTTGTGTTTCGTGCCGCTGTCATCGTGTTTGCGGTCACAAGTCTGCGGTTGTGGAGCAGCGGGGATTATGACGGTCGTGCCGCGATGGAAGACGCACGGTCGCCCTGCAGGAGCTGACGGTAGGGGAGGAAGCCAATGAACGAGACGACAGCCTGCGAGTGCGCGGCGTTTCGCTTGAGGTAGAGCCTGACCTCGGAGGTCGTCGCGGGCTCGAGCGGCACCAGGGCTACCTTTCCGCTGGCGAGCGATTCCGTCGGCTTGCGCATGAGGAATGAGACGCCGGCGCCGCGCGCGACAAGGGAGATGATGTTCTCGGCTCGTTTGCCGGTGAACGTAACACGTGGGCCAAATCCAGCTTCGCGACAAAGGGAAAGGACGAGCTCGCTTACGAACGAGCCTTGGGGAAGCATGAGGAAATTCTCGTCGATAAGGTCGTCTATCTCGACGGTGTCACGTTCGGCGAGCGGATGGTCGAGTGGAAGGACGGCCACGAGCCGGTCGGTCGTAAAGGGAATCTTTTTGAACTCCGGCTCGATGGCGCCGCCGTCACGGATGAAGGCCAGGTCAATGTCCTCGTGCAGGAGCATGCGCTTGAGTGTGTCGCCCTCGCCCTCGATGAGCTCAACAGAATATGAGGGGTTCGCCTGCTGAAAATCGATGACGGCGTCCGTGATCCCATAAGGGGCCATAATGGGGATAGAACCGACGGTGAGGTGCTCGAGCGGCTCACCTGCGCCTATTTGAATGGCGGCAAGATAGCGGTGCTGAAGCGTCGCAATTTTTTGCGCATAGGGGAGGAGCGCTTCACCTTGCGCGGTGAGTGTTACGTGGCGCTGGCTTCGATCGATGAGCTTGCAGCCGAGTTCGTGCTCCATTGCCATAATGTGCTTGGAGAGGGTTGATTGCGACATGAAAAGCAGTTCCGCCGCATCAAGAAACGTGCGTGACTGCGCTAAGATGGCGAATTCGCCAAAGCGGCTGATATCCATAGGGAGGCCTCCGGTACCCTCATTTTGGCAGGTGGCCTAAACCACGACGCCATTGCAGTGGTCGATTTCGTGCTGGATGATCTCGGCGGTGTAGCCCGAGAAGTTTTTGATGCGGTGGACGAAGTTCTCGTCCAAATACTCAACCTTAATGCGGCGATAGCGGGTACAGGGACGCTCGCCGATCAGCGAGAGACATCCTTCGCTCGTCTGATAGGCATTGACCTGCTCAAGAATTTGAGGGTTGTACATCAGGAGTGTCCTGTTGCCGTCCTTTACGCAGATGATGCGTTTGCGCACGCCGATCATGTTGGCGGCGAGGCCCACACACTCGCGCTCATGCTCGTGGAGTGTATCCAGGAGGTCCTGTCCGGTTGCGGTGTCTTCGGGGCCGGCGTCTTCGGAAGGCAGGCGCAAAAAGAACTCGGATTTCATGATGGGCTTAATCATGGCGGGCTCCTCATGTCTTATGCTTTCGTGGACTTTTAATAATAGCGCGGAAGGAAAGCTGTGCGTCCGCGTTACAATCTTTCGATGTTGGACCATGTTGCCAGATTCGTCGTGTACGGCGTCTGGCGTAAGTCTAGGGCTCATTTTTCGCCCTGGACTGTTCCTCTGGGGCGATGCGACTGTCGTTCCAAGAGGAAGGAAATGCATGGGGAGCAAATCTCAG
The DNA here is from genome assembly GCA_902495985.1 of uncultured Collinsella sp. Taxonomy (GTDB): domain Bacteria; phylum Actinomycetota; class Coriobacteriia; order Coriobacteriales; family Coriobacteriaceae; genus Collinsella. Next base: position 2,575 of record CABUZF010000023.1, on the reverse strand, counting down.
CAACAAGTTCAAGTAGCGCCATCGGCCACTGCGGCGATTCTCGTCGTAATGTATATTGCAGCCTTTGTTGCCGCGTTTAACGAGAACATCATTAACGTGGCGTTGCACGACATTATGGCGGCCTTTTCGGTGAGTGCCACCACGGCGCAGTGGCTCGTTTCGGGCTACATGATCGTGACGTCGATCTTTACGGCCATCATGGCCTTCCTGTCCGGCCGTTTCTCGACGCGCAAGCTGCTGTTTTTCGCATGCGGATGCATGGTCGCCGGCGAAGTCCTGTGCCTGGTCGCTCCGTCGTTTAGTGTTTTGCTGCCGAGCCGTATCCTGCAGGCTGCGGGATCGGGCATCTTGTTTCCGCTCATGATGAACGTGGTACTGTTCTGCGCCCCGCGCGAGAAGCTTGGCCTGTATCTGAGCCTGGGCGGTGCCTGCATTACGCTGGGGCCGGCGTTTGGACCCGTGATCAGCGGTCTTATGTGCACGTTGTTTGGCTGGAGGGCGGTGTTCGTAGTGCCGCTGGTGGGCGGCATTGTGGTCGCTGCGGCGGGCGTAAAGCTTGTTCAGAATGTCGGAGAGCGTTCGAACGCCACGCTTGATATTCTGTCGGTTGTTTTGCTCGCCGCCGGTATTACGGCATTTGTGTATTCCGTAGGCGAGTTCTCGACCAATCTGATTGCCGGTATCGTGACGCTTTTCGCTGCCGTTGTGCTGCTCGGCCTGCTTGCGGCCCGCCAGCTCAAGCTCGAGCATCCGGTGCTTAACGTGCGTCCCATGGCGAGCGTTCGTTTTTGGCCTGCGTGTCTGCTTGTGGTGGTGTCGATGATGACGACGTTCTCGATGAGCGTTTTGTTGCCGCTCTATTTTGAGGGCGCATACGGCATGACCGCACTTATTGCGGGCTTGCTCATTTTGCCGGCGATTGCCTGCAACGCCGTGACCTCGATTGTGGGCGGACGCGTGATGGACGCCCGTGGCGCATGGCCGCTGCTGCCGATCGGCTTTGCCCTGATTGCCGTGGGGCAGACTGCCATCTCGATGACGGCGGCAAGCATGAACATCGGCGTCGTCGTGGCACTGACCGTTGTGGTGTATGCCGGAGTCGGTTTGGTGCTGAGCCCCTCGCAAACGGCCGGCTTGGAGACGCTGCCTGCCGCTGAACATCCTCACGGAACGGCATTGCTTAACACGTGGAACATGATTGCCGCATCGTTTGGCCCGTCGCTGTTTATCGGCCTGCTCTCGAGTTCTGCGGCGACTGCCGGCGCGGCTGGCGTTGCGACCGACGTTGCCCAGGCGATTGGATTTGCAACTGCGGTGCGTGTGGCGGCTGTGATTGCCGTGGTCGGGTTCGTGGCGTCGCTGGTGTACGCTCGTCGCGAGTCACACATGTCGCATTAATGTGTGCACATAGATTCTGCAGCTAGATTAGCGGGCGACACCATAAACTAATGGACGTTTTGCCGAGAGGCATGAATGTTTAAAGCGCAAAGAGTGCGCGACGGGCCCCGCGAATGGGGCGATGATGCCCGAGAGGGCCAAGAAGGAGTCTCATGTCCGAGAACGAAGAGATCATGAACGAGACCGAGAACGAGACCGTGGCTGCCGAGGTTGAGGCAGTCGAGACCGTGGAGACCGAAGCTGCCGAGGTTGAGGCTGCTGACGAGGTTTCCGCCGAGGAGGAGGCCGAGGTTGTCGAGGCCGCCGTTGATTACGATGACGAAGAGCTGATGGACAAGATGCAGAAGGCCGCCCGCCTGCTGCGTAGCCGTCGCTTTGCTATTTCCAAGGAGGAGGAGGCCAAGGCCGAGCGCATGGCGAACATCGAGCGCGCCATCAAGCTTCTTGACCTCAAGCCCAAGATGGAGCAGAAGGAAATGTCCGACCTGCTGGGCATGCGCCTTCGTGAGCTCGATAGTCTGATGGCCGAGGCCGAGGCTGCCGATCTGGTCGGCCGCATCGACGACGCCGAGGGCGATATGCGCAAGATCGTTGTCTTCGCTGCCGAGGATGCCGCTGAGGGCCTGGTCGAGCTTGCCAACAAGAAGGAGAAGCTCCTGCCCGAGCTTTCTTACGAGGAGGCCACCGAGCTGATGGCCGCTCTCGATAAGGTCATCGCTCCGCTCGTCGCCATGGGCCTGGACGAGGACCGCGGTCCTCGCGGCGGCCGTGACGATCGTGGTGGCCGTGGCGGCGACCGTGGCGGTCGCGGCGGCTTTGGCGATCGCGGTGGCCGTGGCGGTGACCGTGGCGGTCGCGGTGGCGATCGTGGCGGCCGTGGCGGCTTTGGTGACCGTGGCGGCGACCGTGGCGGTCGCGGCGGCTTTGGCGGCAACCGTGGTGGCTATGGCGATCGCGGCGGCAACCGTGGCGGCTTCGGCGGCAACCGCGGTAACGACCGCGGCGGTCGCGGTGGCGATCGTGGCGGCCGCAACGGCGGCGGCTTCCGCGGCAACCGCTTTTAGGGGTTACGCGGTTTTACGAACCGCGTAACTAGTTGACGCTGCGCGCCTCCCAGAGCGACAATTTGTCATTCAAAAGGCAAGGCATGACCAGAAGGTCTATGCCTTGCCTTTTT
>CABUZF010000022.1 GCA_902495985.1 uncultured Collinsella sp. | reverse complement strand
TCCACTCCGGTGACTCTGCGACCTGCATTCCGCCGTTCAGCTTTAGCGAGAGCCTGCAGGCGAAGCTTCGCGAGACCACGCGCCGCATCGCGATGGCGCTGGGAGTCCGCGGTCTGGTCAACGTGCAGTATGCCATCAAGGGCGAGACTGTTTACGTGATCGAGGCCAACCCGCGTGCCAGCCGTACCGTGCCGTTCATCTCCAAGGCCACCGGCGTGCCGCTGGCCAAGTGCGCGGCGCGTATCATGGCGGGCGATTCCATCGCGAGCTTGGGCCTGCCGAGTGACGAGCGTCAGCTGGACTGGTTCTGCATGAAGGAAGCCGTTATGCCCTGGGGCCGTTTCCCGGGAGCCGACGTTATCTTGGGGCCCGAGATGAAGTCGACGGGCGAGGTCATGGGTATCGCCAAGAGCTATCCCGAAGCATACGCCAAGACGCAGCTGGCGATTGACTACCAGCTGCCCGATCCGAGCTGCGGCAAGGTGTTCATTAGCGTGTGCGACCGCGACAAGCGTCATATCCTTTCGGTCGCCCGTATCCTGCGCTACCTGGGCTTTGACATCTGCTCTACCGAGGGTACGGCGCGCGTGCTGCGCGGAGGCAACGTGACGTGCGAGGTCGTGGAAAAGATCAGCGGCCCGCACGACGGCGAGCGTCCCAACATCGGCGACCTCATCGCCGATGGCAAGATTGCAGTGATCATCAACACACCGTACGGCCCGGGCTCGCGTGGCGATGGCTACCTGCTGCGTACCGAGGCCGTGCGCCGCGGCGTGACCTGCGTGACGGCGATGTCTGCCGCCAACACGTACGTGAGTGCCATCGAGGCCGTGCGCGAAGACCAGCAGGGTCACGGCAGCGCCAACGACATGGGCATGGACGTCATCGCCCTGCAGGACCTGCCGCAGTACACGGTGTAGTTGACCTGGCCGGCCGGGGCGGGAGGGGCCGAGATTTCCCCCTTTCGCTCCGGCTGCAAGCAGAGTCGCTCAGGAGGAAACTCGGCCCCTCTCGCCCCGACGCACTGTGTCTAGACGGACTGCACCTCCTGTTTTTAGAGATAAATACCATTTAGCGGTGATATTCAACCGTTCAAGATATTATGTAATGGCATATTACGTCATATGACGTAATATGCCATTAGCAGTCAAGGATGATTGTCTGTGTTCAAGTCGAGAAAGGGGCAAAATGATTAAACTGTGTCGCGTCGATAGCCGGTTAGTGCATGGGCAGACCGTGTTCTCTTGGTATCCAACGCTTGAAGCAAACGCTATTCTTGTGGTTTCAGATGAGTACGCCGCAAGCAAAGAGCGAATTCAAGCGCTGCGAATTGCAAAACCCGCTGATGCCAAATTGGTTGTCAAAAGTGTAGAAGATTCCATCGTGGCCCTTAACGGAAGCGCGGTGGATAAATACGAGCTAATTGTTGTTGCGGGAAATGTACATGACGCCTGTGAAGTTGCGCGTGCGTGTCCAAAAATAACGTCTGTGAATTTAGGCGGCGCTCGACCGTTGGGGGATAGCGTAAAGGAGCTTGGCCCTGCTGTGCGCCTTTCCCAATCCGATATTAATGAAATTAAGAAAGCCATGGCTGATGGAATCGAGTTCGAGGTAAGGCAGGTTGCTAGCGAGAAAAAACGCATCGTAACAAGTTTTGATTTGTAGGAAGAGGGAGAAATATGCTGCTTCAGGCTTTTCTGGTTGGTCTTGCCGCTGCGATAGGTCAATCGGATTATTTACTCGGTACTGCGATGGTCGAGCGGCCGATTGTCCTCGGAGCGATCGTCGGTATTTTTTTGGGTGATATTCCGACTGGCGTTATTGTTGGTTTCCAGCTCGAACTCGCGTTCATGGGGGTCTGGCAGGTTGGTGCTGCCGTGCCGCCCAACGTAATTGTTGGTTCAGTTTTGGGAACAGCCTTTGCGATTACTATGGGTGCGGGTCCCGAGACCGCTCTGACTATTGCTATGCCCACTGCGGTGCTTGCCGGCATGTTTGACAGCCTTATGTATAGCGTTGTTACGCCTCCTATGGCTGTCTGGGCTGATCGTGGTGCCGAAAAAGACGACCCCAAAACGATTGCAGCCGCTATGTGGACCAATGGAATTCTCTACATCATTGCGCTTGGCTTGATTTGCGGCGTGGCTTTTTACGTTGGAAATGATGCTGTTCAGGCACTGATTGACGCCATTCCTGATTGGCTTACGAATGGGCTTACGATCGCAACGGGTATTCTGCCCGCGCTTGGATTTGCGCAGCTTATGTCAATCCTGTCCACCAAGGAGCTGAGCTTCCTATTCTTTGGAGGCTTCTTGCTGAGTGCCTATCTAAACATTCCGACGATCGGTATCGTGGCGTTTTCGCTGATCCTGATTGGGATTCTCAATATGGCTCACATTTTTATGCCTGCCAGTGCGGCGGTCGCTAAGGAGGTTGACGATGACAACGAATTCTAATGATGTTCTTGAGCTCTCGCCGGAGTCAAATAAATCGACCGATAAGAGAATAACCAAGAAAGACTTAAAGGCGTTATTTTGGCGCAGCTTTCCACTCAACATCATGTGGAGCTTTGACCGACAAATGAACGTTGGTTTCTGCTACGACATGATTCCGGTAATCAAGCGGTTATACGATAAGCCTGAAGACCGGATCGAGGCATATAAGCGTCATCTTGAGTTCTACAATATTCAAGTTACGTTTAATCCTCTGGTCGCCGGCATTGTGGCCTCCATGGAGGAGGAAAACGCCAACAATCAGGACTTTGACACCGCCTCAATTAACGCCATGAAAGCATCGCTTATGGCTCCGCTTTCCGGTATTGGAGATTCACTGATTGCCAGTACGCTTCGCATGATTGCGACGGGCGTTGTGACAGGACTTTGCCTTTCGGGCAGTCTGCTCGGCCCAATCCTGTTCCTGCTTCTTTATAATGTCCCAACGATCCTGATCCGCTGGTTTGGGCTTCAGTATGGTTATTCGCTTGGCAGTGGCATGATTTCGAAGCTGAACGATTCTGATGTAATGCACAAAGTTACGTCCGGCCTGGCGATTGTGGGACTAATGGTAGTTGGTGGAATGGTGGCGACCACCGTTGCAGTTACCACTCCGCTCGCTCTTAACTTCGGCGACACCGCGTTTAAGTTGCAGGAAACGCTCGATGGGATATTCCCGGCTCTTTTGCCGCTCTGCGCGTTCGGGATCATGTGTCTTTGCAATAAGAAACAGGTCAAAATTATTTGGCAGATTGTGGGCATTCTCGCTGCGGGTATTGTGCTCGGCGTCCTGGGGATTTTGGGCTAGAGAAGGCGTCCATCTTTTGAGATGCTGAACTCGAAGGACGATGCGTCTGCTCGCCAAACGGTTTTCGAATAGTGGAGCGGCATTTCATTGCAGGCATATGTGACGTGCTCGACAACGCTCACGGGGGCTCCAACGATATAACCGAGAAGGTTTGCTTCTTGGAGCCCCGCTATTCCTGCGGTGATTTTGAGTTTCTCAATACCGGTTGCGATGCTGTAATGGTTGGCGATCAGGTCGAAAAGACTGGCATTGTCTGTGAGAAGCTCCAGTAGTCCGGGTAGAGTGCCCTGCGTTGCATAAATGGTGTCGATGGCGCAGGGGGCATTTTCGATATAAACCAAGCGCGCAACTCGTTGCACTACGGTTCCGTTGTCAATTTTGAGCTCCCGTGCAATGTGGGCATCAGCCTTGATCAAGCCTGTTTCCAAGATGGACTTGGTTGTTTTATCGCCGTATTGGGGGTCGGAGCTCAAATTGAAAATGGTGCTTGTTCCTCGTTTCAGGGTGAGCTTCGATGGGTTTACGAATGTCCCCTTGCCTCGCAGGCGGTAGAGCAAGTTTTGGTCAATGAGATTCTGTACGGCGCGTCTTACGGTGATCCTGCTTACTTTGTATTGCTTGCAAAGCTCGGTTTCGGTGGGAATCTGACTGCCGCCGGGGAGTTCGCCAGAAACTATTTTCTTGAGGATATCGTTTTCAACGGTCTGATAGAGAAGCTCTGGCTGAGTGAGCTCGTCTTTTGCTGCAGGCATGGTGGACCCCTTGGTCTTCAGTTTCTTTAGTACATAGATATACGACAACTGAGGACATCATAAGCCGTTATCTCAAAAGTTATGGAAATATCGATTTGGCGTTATCGCCGAGAGGGGATTTAAGATGGGCAGACAATACGACGAGGCGTTGATTGGCGCCATCTCCGGTCGCTCGTTTATAACCGAGAAGAGGGGACTCGAGGTTCAAATTCGTCCGGTTCCTGATGATGAAAGAGAGCATGTGCTTGACCCGCGAATTCTCGAGGTATCCCGCAAGAAGATGCGGAATGTTAGCATGTCTCCGAGCTGGACGAGCCTTATTGGAATGCGTCATCGCCCGGATAAGCCGACATACCGCCTACTCGATGGTGAGGTTCAGCGCGATGAGGTCCTCATGGAGGCAGCCGATCGCTATATAGATTTATTCGTCTGGACGCCACCAAATCATAAGGAGGCAAGTCCAGCGCTAGTTTACCTGCATGGCGGCGCGTTTATGGCGGGGAATGTTCTGCAATTTGAACATCAGCTCGAGTTCATCGCCGAAAAGTCTGGTGCAGTGGTGGTTTATCCGGAATACCGCTTGGCGCCGGAGACGGCATTTCCCGGGCAGATCGAGGATTGCGTTCTTGCTCTTGATTATGTGCGCGAGCATGCCGGGGATCTCGGAATCGATCCTCATAAAATAATGGTCGCCGGCGACTCTGCGGGAGGAAGCCTTACTAATGCGTGTGTTCAGCTCAGGGGTGCTGGAGCTGTAGCCCATGCCTTCGAAATCTATCCTGAAGTCGACCTTGCGGGCGAACAGGGCGAGGGATATGAGGATTTTCCTGCGATAGCCGATCAAGAGGACGTTGCGCGTTTTCGCATCGACCATCTTCGCGATTCGGACGGCCCGATGGTCGAACTTTGTGCACACGGAAAAATGTCTCCTCATGACCCGTTGATTTCTGCGCTAATGCTTGAGGACTGCACTGATTTCCCCCCGGTGACTATCGTGACATCCGAATACGATCCGCTTCGTATCCCCGATGAAAAATGGGCTACAAAATTACGGTCTTCAGGAATCGATGTCGAGGTCATCGAATATGCCGGATGTGACCATGGTTTCTTCGATCATTTTGGCGTGTACCCGCAATCGGAAGACGTGTGTTTGTTGATGGCTGAGAAGCTTAAAGAAATGGCTGTACAATAACGTCTCTCGGCGATAAGGGACTGAAGTCGCCTGTGTTTCTGCATTCGTGGTTCTCAGTCTGATTAAAAATGAGGCTTGCTCCTTGCCCGAGTGGGTGGGGAGCAGTTTGTTTTTTGTAGCGATACGAGGTGAGTGCCGCGCACTTTAGATCGCCATTTTGCTTCGCTGTATACCACTTGACGTAATAAAAGAGGCAAGGGCGGTGCGAGGGCCAACAGTCATTCTAAGCTCGGATTCGTATCCTAAAAGGTTGTTTCGGTTGCATGGTACAATATAGCAAAAAAGAATGATAAAATGAATTCGAAAAAGAATTCATTTTTAGGAGGTATGTATGCCTGCTTTGCAGATGCTCGACAACCTTGTTCCAATTAGCGATTTCAGCCACGGTAAGGGCTCGGCTGCATTTTCGAAGGTTGGGGACGACAATCCAGTTGTGGTTCTCAAACACAACAAGCCAGCGTTTGTGATTGTGACACCCGATGAATATAGGGAAGCGAAGCAAGCGGAGGAGGACCTCGCCTTGTTAACGTTGGCACTTAAGAGAGTGGCTGTGGCACGTGACGATGCGCTTGTTTCCCTGTCTGATGTTATGGAAGAGCTGGGTGTGAGCCAGGACGAACTCGATCAGATGGATGAGGTCGAGTTTGAATGAGTGGGTACGAAGTCGCTTTCTACCCGGATGCTCTCAAGGATATTAAGCGTCTGGACGGCTCCCAACGAAAGATCGTCCTTAAGGCTATAGAAAAAATCAGAACGAACCCATTGCCGCAGAACGAAGGTGGATTCGGCAAGCCTCTTGGAAACAAGGCAGGTACGGATTTGACTGGCTTTATGAAAATCAAGCTCAGGGGAAGTGGCATTCGAATCGTGTACCGCCTCATCAGAATTAAAGAAAAGATGGCCATCGTAGTGGTAGGCGCTCGCGAAGACATGGAAGTCTACCGAACTGCTCAGAGACGAGAACTCGATTTCGAGAAATGGGCGGAAGAGAATATCTAGCTTTAACGATGAACGACGAGTGAGCGTTGGTGGGGCCCTGACGAATTAGATTCGTCAGGGTTTTTCGCTGAACCAATTGCCTTCAGTCTCCGTTGACCTTTCCTTCCAATTCATCAGCCAACGTACGTCATGGCAATTCCCGGTAGGTCGCAGGGTGGCGGCTGAGCCTTTCCCTCGGGAAACTTCGCGAAGCCCAGTTCCCGAGGGAAAGGCTCAGCCGCCACCACAAAGACCGCAGGGACGGGAGCAGCTATACTACTCTCAGTAGTTAAGGGTCGCGGATCCGCCGCGTCGCCGCTCTCAACAGGAGGTCTTTGTTTATGGCAGATCAAAAGCCGGTTGTCGGGATCATCATGGGTTCCAAGTCCGATCTGGGCGTTATGGAAGGCTGCACCGCCGAGCTCGAGGCACTCGGTGTGCCCTATGAGCTCGTCATTGCGAGCGCACACCGCACGCCGGCGAAGGTCCACGAGTGGGCCTCGACTGCTGCCGATCGCGGTATCAAAGTAATTATCGCCGCCGCCGGCAAGGCCGCTCACCTGGGTGGTGTCGTGGCTGCTTTTACGCCGCTGCCGGTTATCGGCGTGCCTATGAAGACGAGTGACCTGGGCGGTATGGACTCGCTGCTGTCGATGGTGCAGATGCCTTCGGGCGTGCCCGTGGCCTGCGTTGCCATCAACGGCGCCAAGAACGCCGCCATCTATGCCACGCAGATTCTGGGTGCTTGTGACCCCGAGTACCGCAAGGTTATCGAGAAAATGAAGCAGGAGATGGCCGACGCCTAAGCGGCTTGCCATTCCGCTGTAATCATAGGGAGAGTCATGTCCGACTATCAGGGAAAACGTTTCTCGGCTTCTCAGATCCCCGATCCATCCAAGGCGGGATCGGCCCGCTCCATGCAGCAGGGTCGGGCATCCTCTCCTCAACAGGCTCGTGCGCCGCGCCCCGTAACGCCGACGTCCCATCGCCGTCAGGATACGCCGGCTGCGTATCGCCCCTCGTCATATGGCACGGCAAAGAAGCGGACCCGGACGACGAGGCAACCGAGCGGCGCTCCGTCCAGCTACACCGAGCCGCCGCGCAAGAAACGTCGCTCCATCATCCCCATTCTGCTCATCATCGTGGGCATCGGTCTGATTGTCGCCGCCGCCGCCATCTTTATCAATGCTCAGATTGGCTATAAGCAGGCGAGCGATTCATACCAGAAAATCGAGAAGCAATATGTAAGCGATAAGGACGCCAGCGGCGTGCCGATTATCGACTTCGATGCGCTTGCTCAGACAAACCCCGAGATTGTGGGTTGGATTTACGTGCCGGGAACCAACATCAACTATCCCGTGGTGCAGACCAACAACAACTCCAAATACCTCAACACGCTGTTCGACGGTACGGCCAATGCGTCCGGGGCCATTTTCCTGGATAGCGATGACACCGCGCCGGGAATGGTTGACCAGCAGACCACGATCTACGGCCACCACATGAATGACGGGTCGATGTTCAACGTGATTTCGGACACCACCGACCAAGCGACATTCGATAGCATCGAGTACGTGTATTACATCACGCGCGATGCAACGTATAAGCTGCGACCGCTGGCGACCAAGGTCGTCGAGGATACGTATGCCAAGGCGCGCACGCCTAATTTTGAGGGTGACGACGGGCTCAAGAACTACCTGTCCGAGATGCTCGACGGTGCTTCGGCAGTGGCGAGTGATGCAGGCGATCGCGCTGCTTCGGCAACCAAGGTCGTGACGCTCGTGACCTGTCGCTCGCTGTCATTTAGCAATACGCGCGCCGTCATGGTACTCACGCCGGTCGAGGAATAGATTGTTGAGAGCGGCCCGTTCCAAATGAGCTGCTCGATGACGGTGAAAGGGGAAATGATGCTCGAGAATGGTAAAACGATGCCTTCGATTGATGCTTGGCTGCGCGAGGCCAAGGCCGATCCGTCGGCTCCTGCGTGCGGTATGTATTTGACGCATAACGGTGTGGTGCGCGCGACGCCTAAGGCCGAGGTGCGCGGAGTCGAGACCGATGGCGTGGCCCCGGGTCACAAGGTGGGAGGCATGGTCTTTGACTACGACGCCGAAAAGGTGCGGTCTGCTATTGAAGCCACGCGCGCGATGCCAGGCATCGGCTATGTGCGCGTGTGGCTGGCGAGCGGCGAGCTTTCCGTGGGCGACGATATCATGCTCGTGCTCATTGGCGGAGACATTCGTCCGCACGTGGTCGATGCCCTGCAGTCGCTTGTCGGCACCATCAAGAATGAATGCGTGAACGAGGTAGAGCGCGAGGCATAGGGCTTTGCGATCGATTCGAGCCCATCTGTAGCAAGAGCCCGCTGGCAGTTAGATTGAACTGCCAGCGGGCTTACTTGTCCGTTGGAGCCGACCTGCAGCAGCGCCAGCGCTTGCGCTATACGCGTGTGGCGTCCTTGGGGCTCATGGTCATGCTCTGGAAGCGATTTTCCATATACTCATTATCGAAGTACTTGCCATAGAACTGCGCAACGGGAATATCGTTGACCGTGCCGTTGACGCGCTGGTACCAGTAGTCGAGCGACTGCAGCGTCATGACGCCGTCGACCAGCATAATGACGGTAAAGATGACGGTAGCCGAGTAGCGACTCTTCCACGGAATCATGTTGATGAGCTTGAGCAGCCTCGGCAGCAGCAGCTTGATCCAGATGAGTCCGCCCAGGCCCCACAGGCAGGCGAAGCCTGTGCAGGTGCGTCCGCCCGTAAGCACGGCGAGTGGATCGGGCATGCCAAAGAGCTTCATATGCGAGTAGCTCCACGAGACCACACCGAAAGAGGTCTGCATAAACCAGCCCACGAACACCTCAAAGCTCGCGCCGAGCACAGCGCTTACCAGGAAAATGATGATGGGGTTCTTTTTATAGAAGCGGTTGAGCACCATGGTCATGAGTACGGCACCAAAGCCATAGATGGGGCTAAAGGGACCAAACAGCATGCCGGCGCGGTCCTGGTAGACGCCTGGGTCGACGACCGTCATGTGCCAGATGTCCTCCAGGATGAGGCCCAGCACGCAGCAGACAAAGAATACCCAGAACAGGTTGAAGTAGTTGAGCTTGATGTAGCCTTCGCCGGTCTCATCGCGGCCGAGCATGCCCTCGGCGGCGGCGTCGCGATCGAGCATCTCCTGCAGGCGCCGCTGCAGTTCGCGCTCCTGACGAAGTGTGGGGTCAACGGTGGCCGAAAGCGCAACGAGGACGCCGAGTTGGATGGCGGGGCGCAACAAGAACGGCCCGATACCCTGGAGCATCACGTCGACCAAAAGCTCGACGACGGTGAATGCGATAAGGATGTAGGACAGGCGCGCGGCGTTGCGGCGCTGGTCCTTGATGAGGTCAAGGCCAAAGATGATCAAGATGACCGCGCTCGCCGCCGAGAGCATGATGCCGGCGACGATAAGGCCGACCGCGACGAGCGTGTTGTCGCCGAGTTTGGCGGCGGCGTTGCCGTTGATGAGTGCGGTGATGACCTGCCACATAAAGGCGCCGACCGATGGGAGCGTACCAACACCGGACAGGATGCACAGGACGGCGTACACCTTAATGATGAGGGGGATCTTCTTGACCTCCGTGGCGCTGGGGACGCTGGGGTCGAGTTCGTTTCGATCCATACACAACCTTTCTCGTTTTGTTGTAGATTACAAGGATACGCCGCCGACCTGCTAAAAGACAGGACGAACGTCCCAATTGCAGCAATGTAAGCCCTAACGGTGGGCGAGACGCGTCGCGACGGAAGCATACGGGACGTTGGCCCCGAGGGCGGGTTTCCCAATAAAATGTTTGGCCGCAAAACGGATTATAAGCTCGGTGGGCTTTTAAAAAGCGCTGCTCATGCGCGGGAGTGCTTGTCTTGTCGTGCGTATAATAGGGCGGGTAACGCCAAATAACGAGGCTCTGAGGGGATGCCATGTCTCAAGAAACCATCCGCGCGGCCGAGCGTGCCACGGGACAGGTGACGACCATGTCGACGTACGATCCGGACTCCGACCAGCTGCATGAGGAATGCGGCATTTTTGGTGTGTGGGCACCCGATCGCGATGTGGCTCGACTGACGTACTTTGGTCTGCGCGCGCTACAGCATCGCGGCCAGGAATCGGCGGGAATCGCCGTGGGCGATGGCGGCACGGTTATGGTTCGTAAAGACCTGGGACTGCTCGATCGCGTGTTCTCCAACGCTGACCTGTCGACGCTCTCCGGCCAGCTGGCCGTGGGCCACGTGCGCTATGGCACCGCCGGCGCCAAGAGCTGGGAAGCCTCGCAGCCGCATCTTTCTACCATCAACAGCGTCATCATCGCGCTTGCTCACAACGGCACTCTGGTCAACACCGACGAGCTGCGCCGTCAGCTGATCGAGCTGGGCGTGCCGTTCCTCTCCAATTCGGATTCCGAGGTCGCGACCAAGCTTATCGGCTACTTTACCCAGCGTACGGGTCATCTGCGCGAGGGCATTCGCAAGACCATGGAGCTCGTGCGCGGCGGCTACGCCATGACGCTCATCAACGAGCAGGCGCTCTACGCATTCCGCGATCCGCACGGCATTCGCCCGCTCGTGCTGGGCAAGCTGGTGGACGAGGGTCTGGACCAGGCCGATGCCGCATCCGTTTCGCAGCTGCCGTCGCAGGACGGCGCCGCGACGGTCGACTCCGCCGTCCATGTCACGCGCGCCGGCGGCTGGGTCGTTGCTTCTGAGACCTGCGCACTCGACATCGTGGGTGCCGAGTACGTCCGTGACGTCCGCCCCGGCGAGATCTTGCGCATCAGCGCCGAGGGTCTGGTATCCGAGCAGGGCGTGCCTGCAGCCGAAGAGCCCGCCAACTGCATCTTTGAGCAGGTCTACTTCGCCCGTCCCGACTCCATCATGAACGGCAAGAGCGTCTATGCCTGCCGTTACGACATGGGCCGTCAGCTGGCACACGAGGAGCCCGTCGAGGCCGACCTGGTCATCGGCGTGCCCGACTCCGGCCTGCCGCCCGCGGAGGGCTATTCGCACGAGAGCGGCATTCCCTTTGGTGAGGGCCTCATCAAGAATCGCTATGTGGGCCGTACGTTTATCGAGCCCACGCAGGAACTGCGCGCCATGGG
>CABUZF010000021.1 GCA_902495985.1 uncultured Collinsella sp. | reverse complement strand
CTGCGGGGTCAGCCCGTGGGAGGCCAGGGCGCCGCTGACCGGTGGACGGCACCGAGCCGTCATCGAACTTAGAAGGGGGAGGCCTCGCGGCCTCCCCCTTTTTTGCGTATGCGGGGCATAAATGACTCATTTACGCCATACGATTTAATTCTTTTTGGTATTGAGCTTTTATTTAAAGAAAATAAATCGAATAACAAGGGCAACTGCTATGGCAGCAATGATCAAAAGCAGGATTGCCAGTCGATGTTGCTTGCGTCGTTTACTTGACGAAACGAAGATTGATTTTCCTTGTTTTGGCGTCTCGAGATAACGAGCCGAATGCGTTAAGGTTTGCTTTGGTCGAGGACCTCTTTGTTGATGAGCGGCGGATGCTTTCAGTGGCTCATCACTAGCTGTGCTGTTTTTAGATAATGGTGCGTCTTTCAGATATACAGGGTCTCCCGAGGCGACGCCCATATGTTTACGTCCCGTTTGGGCATCCTCGAGCGTTTGATATCGATTTCTTGTCACATACTCGGGCTCAGGATCATTAATGGGCTCTTGCGAGATGTGGGGGCGATGGAACCGTGGCGGCTGCGTGGAATTATCTTCCCCCTGCGTCTGCATAAACATTTTGTTCTGGTTTTGGTCGTCCATGATGCCCTTTAGTTCGTTACCAACAACGTGTACGCGCTCATTGTAAGCCCCTTGTTATTTGTAGCTGCGAATATACTCGTTATTTAAGCTCTGGTTCAAAGAACCTTAACCTAACTAAAACCTGAGTCACGCACACTTAGATATGCTTATAGTACTGGACTCAAAAAACTTTATAGTCGATGTATATATGAGCACTGGGTGGGCATATATAAGAGCGTCAAAAGAAGTCCCAGTCACCTAGAAGATGACTCGGCAGTCCTTAAAAGGAGTGGTAAACATGGCAAGCATGGTTCCTTATCGTTCGGTTTTTGGCGTTCGTCCCTCTGCTAGCTCGCTGTTTGATCTGTTTGATGATATGACCGACCTTGCAAACAACTCGATTGCTTCCAAGGCGTTTCCCGTTGACGTTGAGGATAAGGGCGACGGCTATGAGGTCAAGGCCTATCTGACCGGCGTCGCCAAGGACGATATCGATGTCGAGCTCAATGAGGGCCGTCTGTCCATTAGCGTGAATGTCGAGGAAGACGAGGAGAACGAGGGCAAGAACTTCCTGCAGAAGGAGTTCAGCTCGTACAGCGCGACGCGTGGCGTGTATCTAAAGGACGCTTCTAGCGAGGGCCTCTCGGCTAAGTACGCTGACGGCATCCTGACTGTTACGGTTCCCAAGATCGTCGAGAAGAAGAACGTTACGAAGATCTCCATCGACTAACTTCGTTGGTGTTCTGCGCTATTAAAAGACAGCAAAAGGGGCTGGGAAGTGATTCTCGGCCCCTTTTGCTGTCTGGGACAGTCTATTGAATGGTTGCCGGTTGATACTGACTCGCAGGGCGTATCGAGAGTTTTCGCGATTCTTGGAGAAGGGTTGCGGAGCTGCCGACCTCGTCATCCAGGGTTGCGGCCAGAGCTTTGGCATAGCTTTTGACGGTAAGGCTTGGACGATTATTGTCCTGGCTGATGTGCATGGCGATGAGCTGTTCGGTGCGATCGGTAACAAGTTCGCGCGCGGCTTCGGCGGCTTGGCTATTGGAGAGGTGTCCCCTTGCAGACAGGATGCGCTCCTGAAGAAAGCGGGGATATTCTCCCTCGCGCAGCATGGTCACATCGTGGTTGCTTTCGAGCGCGAGGACTCGACAATCTTTGAGGGTGTTCATGGCTTGGCCCGATAGCTCTCCGGTGTCGGTGGCAAAGCCGATGGAATCATCGAGGGCGTCGAATCGATAACCGACTGGATTGATGACATCGTGTGATGTTGAGTAGGTTTGCACGTGGATGCCGGCAATGGATAGGGCGTCGCCGGGATCGAATTCCTCGACAGGCAGATGCGAAAGATTTTCTTTGTTCGAAAGAGTGCCCCTGCTGGCAAAGAGGGGGCCGTGCCAGTGCTTGCACCAGACATCGAGGCCCTTGATGTGATCGCTATGCTCATGAGTAATGAGAAGAGCCGAGACCTTGTCTGTCGAGAGCCCCAGTTCTGCTATGCGCTTTAATGTCTCGCGGCGAGACAGTCCGTCATCGACCATAATGAGCCCCTGCGGGCCCTCGATGAGTGCGCAGTTGCCTTTAGAGCCACTGCCGAGGATATGAAGGTGCAGACGAGACATAAGATTCCAAAGGATACAATGGGTGCGGACCAATAGAGGAGGAAGCAAATGCCTACGGTATCTCAGCATTATGGACACCATGCCGTGCCTGGGGCAGTCGATGAGACCCGGACGAGGCAGCAGGCTGCTCCTGTCGTGCTCATGGTATCAGGCGGCGCGGACTCGACGGCACTGCTTCTTATGGCGTGCACATCAAAGCTGGATATCCAAGACGGACGCGGTGTTGCCCCCATTGCTCGCGAGCGCCTGCATGTGCTGCATGTAAACCATCATCTGCGCGGCAAGGCGTCCGATGGCGACGAGGCCTTTGTGCGTGAGCTCTGCGCGAAATATGGTTTACCGCTGTGTGTGGAGCACGCTTATTTTGATGGGGAGTCGGGCAATATTGAGGCCGCGGCCCGCGAGGTGCGCTATGCCGCGGCGCGGAGGTATGTTCGCGAGCTCTGCGCCCAGACGGGGGCACCGCGAACGGCGGCTCGTATCTGCACCGCGCACACGTCTTCGGATCGCGCGGAAACGTTTTTGATGAACGCGATTAAGGGTTCGGGGCCCGCTGGCCTATCGAGCATTCCTCGTCGGAGGAATATCGTGGTGCGTCCCTTGCTCGACTTGACTCATGGCGAGCTCGTGGGCTATCTACAGGTACATGGTCAGCCGTGGCGTGAAGACGAGAGCAATGAGGATATCTCGTATCTGCGAAACTACGTGCGCCATCGAGTGATGCCGGTGGTGGCGCAGCGCAACGCGAGCGTCTGCAAGACGATTGGCGCCGCCTGCGAGATCTTAGGCGATGAGGACGCGTTTTTGTCTCAGCTTTCGGCACAGGCGTTTCGAAGCTGCCTGCGTAAGGAGGCGGCGGGTGCGCTGGTCCTTGACGCTCGCCGACTGGCCGCGGCCGAGGTGGTGATTGCTCGGCGCATCGTGCGACTGGCGATTAAGCGCATCGATCCGGACGCTCGTCCCGAGATGCGACATGTTGAGCGAGTCCTTTCCTGCGTTGCCGAGGGTGCCGGCTCGGTCACGCTTCCGGCGGGGATTGACGCACGCATTGAGTTTGGCATGCTGGCGTTTAAGGCGCCGGCGGCTCGCGAGGGCCTGGTCGCGGACTGGGTTACCGTACCCGGTCGTTTGCCGTTGGGCGGGGGACGTATGCTGGTCACAGAACCGATGGCCGTTGAGCCGGGATGCGATATCGTGCGCCGCGCCCGTGAGCTCGCGGCTGCCGGGGAAGTGACAGCTTTGGTAGACGCGGCTGCCCTGGGTTTTGCCGACAGCGATAGTGAGCGGATCCTGGCGGGCTCGCGTGGCGAGATTCCTGCCGAGGCGCGATTGGCGCGCCTGTGGGTGGACGGTCCCGCACCGGGAGACGTGATGTGCCCGTTAGGGATGAGTGGTCGAAGCAAGAAAGTATCCGACTTGCTAGGTGAGGCTCGCATTCCCGTTTCCGAGCGCGCCGGAGTGCCCATGGTGAGGACGGCGCCGGGAGGTGCCGTGGTGTGGGTCGCCGGAGTTCGCGCGGACGAGCGTTTTAAGTGCACGGCCGCAACGCGTGTGGCATATCTGCTCCGCGTGGTCGATGCGGAATAGCGTCCCACGCCTGCTATTCTGTGCGACGTTGACGGTATTCCCGCGCTGATGGCGCACGGGCTGGTAAATTTACCCCGTGCGCTGCTAGAATGTGTAGTTCGCGTCCATACGGCGGTGTGTGGGCGATAAGCACAAGAAAGGGTTGTCATGGCTTCTCAACATCCGGATATCGAGAAGGTTCTGTTCACGCAGGAGGATATCGACGGTATCGTCTCTCGCCTGGGCGAGGAGATTACGCGCGACTACGCGGGTAAGGATCTAGTGCTGATTGCGGTCCTGCGCGGCGCCGTGGTCTTTATGGGCGACCTGATGCGTAAGATCGAGCTGCCGACCAACATCGATTTCATGGCTGTTTCGAGCTATGGCGACGGTGTGAAGTCCTCGGGTATCGTGCGTATCATTAAGGACCTGGATATCGACATCCGCGGTCGCGACGTGCTGATCGTCGAGGACATTCTGGACTCGGGCCTGACGCTCAAGTATCTGATGAAGAACCTCGAGAGCCGCAAGCCCGCTTCTCTGGAGGTCGCCGCCTTCCTGTGGAAGGACGTTGAGGACCGCGTCTCGGCCATCACGCCCAAGTATGTTGGAACCCATTGCCCCGATGCCTTTGTGGTGGGCTACGGCCTCGACTATGCCGAGCGCTATCGTAACCTTCCGTATCTGGGCATTTTGAAACCGGAGGTTTATTCGTAAGATGCCCGACGACCGTAACGACAACAATTCCCAGACTCCCCGGGACCCAAAGATCCCGGGGATGCCCGGAGGCAAGAAGCCCACGCGTACGGGCTGGCTGTATTTTATTTTGGCTTGCGCGCTTCTGGGCTACGCCTTCTTTAACATGGGCTCCGGCTTTGCCAATTCCAGCAATACCGTTAAGCTCGCGACGAGCGAGATGGTGAGCGCCATCAAGCAGGATCGCGTCGAAGATCTGACCTATACGGTTCAAGACGGAAGCGTGACGGGTCATTACTGGAAGACGAAGAAGGACAAGGGCGATACGAGCGAGCTCAAGAGCTTCTCCTCGACCTATGTCGGCTCCGATTCGCTTGCCGAGCTCATGGCGGAGCATTCCGATACCAAGTACATCGTCAACACCAACGATCCCGATTTTTGGGGCGACTTGGCGATGAGTGTGCTTCCGACGATTGCCCTTATCGCCATCATGTTCTACTTTATGCGCCAGATGATGGGCGCCAACAACAGGAACATGCAGTTTGGCAAGACCAACGCCAAGACCAACGAGGCCACACGCCCCAAGGTCAAGTTTGAAGACGTTGCCGGCGTGGACGAGGCAGTCGAGGAGCTCGAGGAGATCCGTGACTTTTTGAGCGATCCGGATCGCTATCGCAAGCTGGGCGCCAAGATCCCGCGTGGCGTGTTGCTGGTTGGCCCTCCGGGAACCGGTAAAACGCTGCTGGCCAAGGCCGTTGCCGGCGAGGCGGGCGTGCCGTTCTTTAGCATCTCGGGTTCCGACTTTGTCGAGATGTTTGTAGGTGTCGGCGCCAGCCGTGTGCGTGACCTCTTTAAGGAGGCCAAGTCCCAGGCCCCGTCGATCATCTTCATCGATGAGATCGATGCTGTGGGACGTCAGCGCGGAGCCGGCTTGGGCGGCGGTCACGACGAGCGCGAGCAGACGCTCAACCAGCTGCTGGTCGAGATGGACGGCTTTGAGGAAAGCGAGTCGGTCATCCTGATCGCTGCGACCAACCGTCCTGACATCCTGGATCCGGCATTGCTGCGTCCCGGCCGTTTTGACCGCCAGGTTACGGTCGACCGTCCGGATGTGAAGGGCCGCGAGCAGATCTTGCGCGTGCATGCCGAGAACAAGCCGATGGACGAGGACGTTAAGTTTGAGAAGCTTGCCCAGATGACCGTTGGCTTTACTGGTGCCGATTTGGCGAACCTGCTCAACGAGTCTGCGCTGCTGGCCGCTCGCCGTCATCGTTCCGTGATCTCGATGGACGAGGTCGAGGAGTCGATGGAGCGCGTGATTGCCGGACCGCAACGCAAGGGTCGCGTGATGACCGAGGCCGAGCGCACCACGATTGCCTACCACGAGAGCGGTCACGCTTTGGTGGGCCACATCCTGGAGCACTCCGATCCGGTTCATAAGATCTCGATTGTCAGCCGCGGTCAGGCCCTGGGCTACACGCTGCAGCTTCCGCAGGAGGACCACTTCCTCAAGACCAAGAACGAGATGCTCGACGAGCTTGCCGTGTTCTTGGGCGGTCGCGTTGCCGAGGAGCTCATGTGCGATGACATCACGTCGGGCGCGAGCAACGACCTGGAGCGTGCGACCAAGATGGCGCGCGAGATGGTTACGCGTCTGGGCATGAGCGAGGAGCTGGGCACGCAAGTGTTTGGCGAGGCGCAGCATCAGGTGTTCCTTGGTCGCGATTACGCCGATCACCAGGATTACTCCGAGGAGACGGCACGCCGCATCGATATCGAGGTTCAGCGCATCATGCGCGAAGCCCATCGTCGTGCGGTCGAGATTTTGGATGCCCGTCGCGATCAGCTCGATCTGATGGCGAAGGTGCTGCTTGAGCGCGAGACCGTCGAAGGCGACGCCGTGAACGCCCTGCTCGACAACGAGTGGGATGCCTACCTTGAGCGCGAGGGCGATATCCTGGCGGCCAAGGAGGAGCGCAATGCCAAAGCGGCCGGTATGCCGACCAAGAAGCGCGCGCCTCGTATGAGCGAGGAGGAGCTGGCGGCGGACGCCGCGGCATTTGCACAGGCGGCCATGCAGGAAGATGCAGAGGCCGCATCCGATGATGCCGGCGATGACTGTGCCGTCAATGCCGGTGCCGACACCGACGACGAAAAATAGTCTTTGTGGCGAAAGCCTCCGCGGGGAAACCTGCGGAGGCTTTTTCTTTGTTGATTGGGGACAGACTTAAATGAGCATTTTCACGCATTTAAGTCTGTCCCCAATCAACATTGCTGCGGCACTTTGCTCGACTAAAGCGTACAATAGCGCCTATGCGAAAGGGGAACAGATGATCAACGAAACTATGTATGCTCGCGGTGCGGAAAGCTCCATCATCCGTGAGATTTTTAGCTATGGCCTTGAGCGCAAGGCGCAAATCGGTGCGGAAAACGTGTTCGATTTCTCGCTGGGCAACCCGAGTGTTCCTGCTCCCGCTGCCGTCGCGGAGTCCATCAAAAAGGCGCTTGAACTGCCGAGCGAGCAGCTGCACGGATATACGCCCGCACCGGGCCTGCCGCAGTGCCGTACCGCCGTGGCTGAGTCGCTCAACCGTCGCTTCGGTACGAGCTATGAGGGCAAGGATGTCTTTATGACCGTGGGCGCGGCGGCTTCGCTCACCTGCACGCTCAATGCCGTTACGAACCCGGGTGACGAGGTCATTGTTATCGCCCCGTACTTCCCGGAGTATCGCGTGTGGATTGAGAAAGCCGGCTGTACGTGTGTCGAGGCGCTTGCCGATGAAGATACGTTCCAGCTGAGCGTGGATAACGTGCTCAAGGCGATTACCGATAAGACGGCTGCCGTCATTATCGACTCACCCAACAACCCGACCGGTGCCGTGTATACGCGCGATACCCTGACGCGACTGGCCGATGTTTTGTGCGAGGTCAATGCCAAGCGCGATCCTGAGAACCCGATCATGCTTATCTCGGATGAGCCGTATCGCGAGATTGTCTATGGCGCCGAGGTACCTTGGGTGCCTTCGATCTACGAGCACACCATCGTGTGTTACTCGTATTCCAAGTCGCTTTCGCTACCGGGCGAGCGCGTCGGGTGGATCCTGGTTCCCAATACGAATCCTCAGGCAGCTCGTCTAATGCCCGCCGTTGCCGGTGCCGCCCGTACGCTGGGCTTCGTGTGCGCTCCGGCGCTCTTTCAGCGCGTGATTATCGATTGCATCGATGAGCCGAGTGACGTTGAGGCCTATGCACGCAACCGCACCGCGCTTACCGATGCACTGGCGGAGTACGGCTACACCTATGTTGAGCCGGATGGTGCATTCTACCTGTGGGTGAAGGCGCTGGAGCCCGATGCGAACGCTTTCTGCGAGCGCGCGAAGAAGTACGAACTGCTCGCAGTGCCCTCCGACAGTTTTGGCATGCCGGGCTGGTTCCGCTTGGGTTACTGCGTGAGCTACGAGACTATCGTCAACTCACTGCCTGCCTGGAAGCAGTTGGCGGACGAGTATCGTTCAAAGTAAAGCGCTCTGCTTACAATGTTTTACGTGAAACGGGGTTTGGTGCTAAGCCAGACCCCGTTGTCTATGCCGTTGTGTGATTGGGATGAAGCAGTTTTACGACTGCCGAAAGCTATGCGTACAATGAATATACGCGACGGCCATACTGGACAAGGAGACCCGATGCCCTACCTTCTTTCTTGTGATATTCATACTCATACGATGTTCTCTGCGCATGCGTACTCAACCATTGAGGAGAACATCTATTGGGCGGCAGAGCGCGGCCTTCAGGTACTCGGTTCCGCCGATCATTTAAGCTCGATGGTTACGCCTTGTCCCAATGACCTGCGCAGTTTCCAATTCTTTATTAACCAGGATATCTGGCCGCGCATTTGGAGCGGCGTGCTGGTGCTTCGCGGCGCCGAGGCCGATATCGTTTCGCTGGACGGCAGCTTGTTTGGCGAGGACATTCCCGTTTCGCTCGATATCGCCGGCGATTCGTATAGTCGTGAGCATTCGCTGTTCGATTTGGTGACGCGTAATTTGGATTATTTGGTGGCAAGCGTGCATAACCCGCAGTTTGCCGAAGGCGCGACGCTCGCCCAGACGACCCAGATGTACATCAATGCCCTGGATCACCCCAAGGTGTTCATGCTGGGGCATACGGGGCGCTCGGGCGTGCCGTATGATATCGATGAGGTACTGCTGGCGGCCAAGGCCAAGCACAAGATTATCGAGATCAATAACCATAGTCTTGAGCATGGCAACGATGCTGAGCATTGGGACGTGTGCCGCAAGATCGCCGAGCGCTGCGCCGAGTTGGGCGTGGGTATTGGCGTGTCGACCGATGCGCACATTGGCATGGCAATTGGCAAGCTCGACCATGCCCGCAAGATGCTCGACGAGATTCACTTCCCACTGGACCTGATTGTGACGCGCGATCGCGAGACGCTGCTGCGCGAGATGGCGGCAGCCGGCGTCTGCGACTTGCGCAAGGGCATGTAGCGGCGTTCATAAACCAAGTGAGGGGGGCGGTCCAGACGGGCCGCCCCCCTCTTGTCCCAAAAATCTACCGGGGTGGATTAGCGGCGCTCGAGGACCGCGACAGTCTCGGTGTGGTCGGTATGAGGGAACATGTCGACCGGCGTGATCTTGAGCAGGCGATAGCCTCCGTCGAGGAGCTGGTGTAGGTCGCGCTCTTGGGTCACGGGATTGCAGCTGATATAGGTGATGCGACGCGGCTTAAGAGCGCAGGCGGCCTCAAGAAACTCGGGCGTGGAGCCGGCGCGCGGCGGGTCGATGGAGAGAACGTCAACGCGCTCGTTGTTATCGGCGGCGTCCAGGATGTAATCGGTGGCGTCGTCGGCCATAAACCAGGCGCTGCGGGTGAGGCCGTTGAGCTCGGCATTGCGACGTGCGTCGGCAATGCCCGCCGGGTTGCGCTCCACGCCGAGCAGCATAATGCCGACACCCCTGTCCTGGGCATCTTTCGCGGCGCACAGACCGATGGTGCCGCTGCCACAGTAAGCGTCCATAAGAACGTCACCCTGCTGCAGGTCCATGCCGTCAATCGCGAGCTGATAGAGCAGCTCGGTCTGCTGCGGATTGGTCTGATAGAACGCGGTAGGGGAGATATCGAATTCGCAACCGAGCAGCTGGTCGCGCATGCACTCGGCGCCATAGACGATACGAGTCTCCTCACCCAAGATGGCGTTACCGGGACGGCCATTGATATTTTGGGCAACGGTGACGATATGCGAATCGAGCGCCGCGACGGCCTCAAAGAACTCCTGCGCATGCGGCAAGTCACGCTGGGCGGTCACAAGGGTGACCATGACTTGGTCGGTGCGCCAGCCACAGCGAACGACGGCATAGCGAAGCAAGCCCAAGTGCTTATCTTCGTTAAAGGCGGGAATGTGCAGACGTTCGGCCTCGCGCGCGATGCCGTTGAGAATCTGACGGGCGCCCGGCGCCTCGACAGGACACTCGGGTACGGCAACGATCTTGTGCGTGCCACGCTCAAAGAAACCGCAACGGACAGTGCCCTCCTTACCGGGAGCAAAGGGAGTGGCAGCCTTATGACGAAAGCCACGCGGCGCAGGATACTTGCCCGGGTCGCCCAAGGTGACGCCCATACCGCGAATGGGGTCGACGCTAATACCCTCGCGCTCGCAAAGAGCAGCAAAAAGCTCCTCCATAGCAGCCTGCTTAGCTGCCAACTGCTTTTTATAAGGACGATTGAGCGCCGTGCACCCACCGCAAGCTTTCATGATGGAACAAGGAGACTTGGGGTCCACAGCCTTACGCGCAGACGAAACCGAATCATTATGCGGGCGCTTGGAACGAGTCCGAGGCGCTTTGTCCCCGCCTCGGCGAGAGTCAGAACGCTTGGTCTTAGCCCTGTTCTTGGTCGATTTGCTTTTTGCAGCTTTAGAAGACTTGGATTTCGTAGAAGATTTCTCCTCCTTCGACCCCTCAGCCGCCTCCACCAAAGCACGACGAGCCCTACGCTCCGCACGAGATTCTGCCATCAATAACTCCACTAATTCATGAATTAAAGCTGCAAGTATTGTACCGTGCCAAGCCAGCAGACGATATGCAAGCGGTTTAATCGTGTCAGTGATAAGCCCAACGACGGTTGCCCGCCGCGTGAGGGGTGTGGGGGTTAAGTTTATCGCGAGTTCCGCACGAACAGGAGGCCACTTAATGTGGCCTCCGTCGTGAGCAGGACTGTAGAGCAGGAAACTTAACCCCCACACCCCTCACGCGACGGGCAAACTCGCCTTGTGCTCTATCACGCTAAAGTGTATGATTCTGAACGTTACACGACTCACTTTACTTAACTAAAGTGCCACCAAGGGGGAATACCATGAATACCGATATGTCTCGTCGTCAGTTTGTTGGTCTAGCCGGTTCGCTCGCTACGGTTCTAGGTCTTGGCCTGGTAGGCTGCGGTGGTGGTGCCGGTAAGGGTTCCGCTGCCGGTTCTGCTGCAGCCAAGGATGTGAAGGGCGCTGCGGAGTCCAAGAAGCTCGTGGTGGGCTTTGATAAGTCCTATCCTCCGTACGGCTTTGTGGGCGACGATGGCGAGTACACCGGCTTTGATCTCGATCTGGCCAAGGCTGT
This sequence comes from uncultured Collinsella sp., assembly GCA_902495985.1. GTDB lineage: Bacteria > Actinomycetota > Coriobacteriia > Coriobacteriales > Coriobacteriaceae > Collinsella. The sequence goes on along the minus strand of CABUZF010000021.1, from coordinate 359 downwards.
TGCCGATAAGCAGGGCTGGGAGGTCAAGTACGAGGCCATCGACTGGGACGCCAAGGATACGCTGCTTAACTCGGGCGCCATCAACTGCATCTGGAACGGCTTTACCATGGAGGGCCGTGAGGACGACTACACGTTCTCCGAGCCGTACATGCTCAACGAGCAGGTGCTGGTGGTCAAGAAGGACGCGGGTATCAAGAGCTGGGACGATCTTGCCGGCAAGACCGTGATTACCCAGACTGATTCCGCCGCACAGGACGTGCTCGAGGGCGACCAGAAGGATCTGGCCGCGACGTTTGCCACGCTCGATACCATCGGTGAGTACAACACGGCGTTTATGCAGCTCGAGAGTGGTGCAGTCG
>CABUZF010000020.1 GCA_902495985.1 uncultured Collinsella sp. | reverse complement strand
TCGGCCAACGCCGAGGGCCTGTCCACGTCCATGACGTCGACCATGCGCGAGGGCAACCAGCGCGCCGGTCACCTGGCTAGCTACGACGCGTCCAACCTGCAGATGCCCGAGCGTCGCGAGGACGGTTCCTACACGGTGCCCATCCGCATCCTGCGCATCCACATGGAGGAGGACGCCGCCAAGATGGTGCACGTGGGCGGTGCCGAGGGCCGCATTACCGCCGCGGCCGAGTCGCTCGTCGACTACAACCGCTGCGGTACGCCGCTGATCGAGCTCGTCACCGAGCCCGATCTGCGTACGCCCGAGGAAGCGCGTCTGTTTATGGAAAAGCTCCGTCGCATCTTTGTGACGCTGGGCATTTCGGACTGCTCCATGGAGAAGGGTTCCATGCGCTGCGACGGCAACGTGTCGCTGCGTCGTCGCGGCGAGACCAAGCTGGGCACCAAGACCGAGCTCAAGAACCTCAACTCGTTTAAGAGTCTGCATGACGGCCTTGCCTACGAGATCTGCCGCCAGGCCGAGGTGCTCGAGGAGGGTGGCATCATCTATCAGGAGACCCGCCACTGGGAGCCCAGCCGCAAGCGCACCGTGGTTATGCGTTTGAAGGAGACGGCCGACGACTACCGCCTGTTCCCCGATCCCGACCTGGCGCCGTTCGATCTGGACGACGAGTTCATCGACCGCTGCCGTGGCGAGATCCCTGAGCTGCCCGATGCCAAGCGCGTCCGTTTTGAAGCCGACTTTGGCATTAAGACGGCCGACGCCGAGCAGATTGCCGGCGACCCCGAGTTTGCCGAGTTCTTTGAGGCCGCTGCTGCCGGCATGGCTGGCAAGGAGGCTCAGACGGTCGCAAACCTGCTGGTGAACGAGATGATCGCCTACCTTAAGGGCGCGGGCGTGTCGCTCACCGAGTCCGGCATCGTGCCGGCTCAGGTGGCAGCCCTTGCCAAGCTACTGGCGACCGATGCCATCAGCTCCAACCAGGCGCACGAGGTCTTTGAGGCCATGGCCCAGACCGGCGACGACCCCAACAAGATCGTCGACGAGCGCGGTATGCGTCAGGTGAGCGATGCCGGCGCGCTGCAGCCGATCGTGGACGAGGTGCTGGCAAACTGTGCCGATCAGGCACAACAGTATCGTGACGGCAACCAGAAGGTCATCGGCTTTTTGGTGGGCCAGTGCATGAAGGCGAGCCGCGGCAAGGGCAATCCGAAGCTCTTCAACGAGTTGCTGAGAACGTCGCTCTCGTAAGCGGGAACCCGGGAGCCCCGGCAGGGCGGGTGCTTCCTCAAAATTTCGAACAGTCCTGCGCAAGACGAAGGCCACATTAAGTGGCCTTCTTTGCGTGCGGAACTCATTTTGAGCAAGCACCCGCCCTGCCGGGGCTCCCGGGTTCTGCAACGACTCGGCCGTTCGGGTCAGGTGGGCTGAATGGAATTGAGTGAATGGGCGCGCCGTTGGCGCGTCCATTTTTGTGCGGGTGACAAAGGGACTGTCCCTTTGTCACATTGCAATAAATGTGATGAAAGTGTGGCGAAATGAGCTTAAAACTTCCGTAAATGTGATAAATGTCACGTTTTACCTAGGGTAAAATGTGGGAAATATCACGTTTACGGAAGTTTTTTTGCGGGAGGTTCGGCCATGCAGCGAGATATCATTGCCAAGCTTAACGCTTGGAAAGCGTCAGAATATCGTAAGCCGCTTATCCTTAAGGGGGCGCGCCAGGTTGGAAAGACGTGGGCGCTTAAGGAGTTCGGCCGAACCTCGTACCTCAATTTTGTGTATCTGACGCTCGAGGAGCCGTCACCTGGGGTACAGAGCGAGTACGCTCAGTTTTTCGAAGGTACGCGCGATCCTCGACGGATTATCTCAAATCTTTCCCTGGCACTTGGACAGCCTATCGATCCCGGCGAAACGCTGCTTATTATTGATGAGATCCAGGATTGTCCTTCTGCAGTCGGCGCCCTTAAATACTTCTGTGACGAGGCCCCCGAGTATCACGTCGCATGTGCAGGGTCTTTGTTGGGCGTTCGCTTGTCCCGTGAGACCAGCGCTTTTCCGGTGGGAAAGGTCGAGTTCATGGAGATGCGCCCCATGAGCTTTTCCGAGTTTCTGAAAGCCGAGGGCGCTGCAAACTACGACGAATACCTTGGCGGCCTGGATCAGATCGAGACAGTGCCCGATTTCTTCCATGTCCGTCTCGTCGAGCATCTTCGTCGTTATTTTGCATGCGGCGGCATGCCAGAGGCTCTTGGCCGGTGGGTGGAGACGGGCGATATCGTTCAGGTCGATAAGGTGTTGTCTGATCTCTTGGATTCCTACGAGCGCGATTTTGCCAAGCATGGTGGCCGTGCGCAGTTCGCCAAGCTTTCGCAAATATGGAACTCGATTCCAGCTCAGTTGGCGCGCGAGAACAAAAAGTTCGTTTGGGGTGCGGTGCGCGAGGGGGCTCGTGCTCGAGAATACGAGGATGCTCTGGAATGGCTTGCCGATGCTGGGCTCATCACGGCGGTTCGCCTTAATGCTGCCGGTGGTGTGCCGCTCTCTGCGTACGATGACTTCAAGGCATTTAAAGTCTACTGTCTTGATGTCGGCTTGCTGCGCCGCATGGCAAGGCTGGATGCGTCCGCTTTTGCCATCTCGGATGCGCTATTTTCTGAGTTCAAAGGTTCGTTCGCCGAGAACTATGTGCTTCAGGCATTACTTTCACAGTTAGATGCTGCTCCGCGTTATTGGACAAACGAGAAGCCGAAGCACGAAGTCGATTTTTTGATTCAAGTCGGAAACGAAATCGTTCCCGTCGAGGTCAAATCGGGAGAGGTCGTTCATTCCAAGAGCCTTAAGTACTATGCCGACAAGCATGCGGAGACGACTCCATTGAGGGTCCGCTACTCACTTAAGAACCTAAAGCTCGACGACGGGGTGCTCAACATTCCGTTGTATTTGGCTGATCGATCTGTCCCTCTTATCAAAAAGGCGCTTGATCGTGTACATCTTGACGTTTAGATCCTGGGTGAGCTGACGGGCGGCGGCTAATTAATCGCTCCGTTACGGCCAGGGAGCTTGGGCCTTAGCGATGCTTGCTTCGCCAAGCCGTGGGTGTCATGCCGGTGTATTGTTTGAAGGCTTGGGCGAAGGCGGCCTGCTGGGGGTAGCCTAGACGCTCTGCCACCTGCGCTATCGTGAGCGCGCTATCGGCCAAAAGGTCCTGTGCTCGCTCCATGCGGCGTCTGCGAATGTAGGCGCCCAGGGACTCGCCGGTTTGGGCCTTAAAGGTGGCGCATAGTTTGGAGCGGCTTGTGTAGAGCCTCTCGGCCACCTCGTTGATACCCACGCGTCTGCCTTTGTCGAGCGCGCGCTCAATCATTGCCGTTGCTTCTTCGGCAATGGTTATGCTGACGCGTGTGTCTGCCGCCTGCCGCGCCTGCTTGTGGGCCGCGCGCGAACAGGCGAGCTCCGCGACCATGGTCTCCACGATGCCCTGCATATAGACATGTCCGCCTGCGGTGCGGGCGCGGTCCTCGTTAATCCGGCGCAGCGTGTGGCAGATGGCAGACGCCGCTTCCTCGTGCCATGGCTCGGCAAACGTCTCAAAGATTCCCGCAAACTCGGTGGGATAGCGGTGTTCCAGTTCGTCAAAATATCCAGGCAAAAAGAGCACCGAGCGCGAGTGATAGAGCTGCCCCGCAAACAGCGGGCTTAACTCCTCGCCACAGCTATCTTGGATAAAGCTGCAAACGGCATTGTTTGGCCACGGTCCATGCAATGGTTTAAGGTTCGCGGGCGTTATGCCAGCCTCGGGCATGCATGTAAGTGTGGGCGCGCTGACTTCGCTCACACACGCGTACGGTTCGGGTGTGTATTCGGCCAGGTACATATCGTGCGTCGGAGTGATGAAATGCTCCATGACGATGCAGGTGGGGGAGAGGGGCATGATCCATGCGCGGCCGTACGCCCGGTCGTTTGCCACCTCGCCAGTAAAGACGGCGCCCTTGCCGGTAAGCTCCAGGCCAAACTGCTCAAACTGCGGTGCGTAGAGCTCAGCTATGTCGGTCGCGGCCCGATGCATTTTCAAAAGCGTCCCCTTCCTTTGCGGAAACGTCCACGCCTGGCTCGATTGTGTGCCTTGGTCAACATATCAATGATAAGTTGACTACGGTTAACTCTCAAGCCGTTAGAAAGGAATCTCATGGCAAAGGGATCAAAAAAGGAGGGCGGCGGCATCGGCGAGCTGCTCGCGTATGCCGGCGACCGCAAATTCCTAACGTATTTGGGCATGGCGCTCTCGGCGCTCTCGCAGCTGCTGAGCTTTGGCCCGTACGTGTGCATCTGGTTTGTCGCGCGAGACCTTATCGCTGTGGCGCCTAACTGGAGCGAAGCCACCGATATCGCGATGTATGGCTGGTGGGCCGTTGGTTTTGCCCTGGCAAGCATCGTAGTTTATTTCGTGGGGCTCATGTGCACGCACCTGTCTGCGTTTCGTTGCGCGTCCAATATCCGCAAGACTACGAGCGAGCACCTGCTTAAGCTGCCGCTTGGCTACTTTGACACGCACGCCACCGGTGAGCTGCGCCGTATTGTAGACGGGTGCGCCGCCTCCACCGAGACCCTGCTCGCGCACATGCTGCCCGATATCGCCGGCGCCACCGCCATGGTCGCAGGCCTGCTCGTGCTGCTTTTCGCCCTCGATTGGCGTTTGGGGGTGGCATGCCTTATCTCGGTCGTCGTTTCGCTTGGCGCCATGGCCACCATGATGGGCGGCAAAGGCGCCGAGTTCATGAAGGCCTACATGGGAGCGCTGGTCAAGATGAACAAGACCGGCACCGAATACGTACGCGGCATCCCCGTGGTCAAGGTGTTTCAGCAGACGGTCTACTCCTTCAAGGCCTTCCACGATGCGATCGCCGAATACGCCGACATGGCACAAAGCTATGCGGGCACGTTCTGCCGAGGTCCGCAGGTACTCAACCTTACCGCGCTCAATGGTCTTGTGGCATTCCTGTTGCCCGTGGCGTTGCTGTTGGCGCCGGGCGAGACGGACTTCGCGCATTTCATGGCCAACTTCACGTTTTACGCGATATTTTCGGCCGTGGTGCCGACGGCCATGACCAAGCTCATGTTTGTGGGCGAGGCCTCTCAGATGAGTGCCGATTCGCTGGCTCGTATTCGAAGCGTCATGGATTCCAAGCAGCTCTCCGTGCCCGCCCAACCCAAGCACCCTGCCGGCGGCGACGTGCGATTTGAGGACGTGAGCTTTACCTACGAGGGCGCCGAGACACCTGCCGTTAGCCATGTGAGTTTTAGCGTTTCCGCTGGTAGTACCATCGCCCTGGTGGGTCCCTCGGGTGGCGGTAAGTCAACCTGCGCAAGCCTGATCCCGCGTTTTTGGGATGTTTCCTCGGGTCGAGTGCTCGTAGGCGGTGTGGACGTTCGCGATATGGATCCGCACGAGCTTATGGACCAGGTCGCCTTCGTGTTCCAGACCAACCAGCTGTTCCGGCAAACACTTGCCGATAACGTGCGCGCCTCCAAGCCTACGGCCACTGACGACGAAGTGCGTGCGGCCCTCTCCGCAGCTCAGTGCGACGACATTGTGGCCAAGCTCCCACAGGGCATCAATACCATGCTCGGTGCCGGCGGGGCATATCTTTCGGGCGGCGAGGTCCAGCGCGTGGCACTCGCCCGCGCAATCCTTAAAGACGCGCCTATCGTGGTGCTCGATGAGGCCACGGCGTTTGCCGATCCCGAGAACGAGGCGCTCATCCAGCGCGCCTTTAGCAAGCTGGCGGCGGGCCGCACGGTCATTATGATTGCGCATCGACTTTCGACCGTGGTGGGCGCCGACCAAATCGTGGTGCTCAACCAGGGCAGCGTGCAGGAGTCGGGTACCCATGCCGAGTTGCTGTCACAAAATGGTCTGTATGCCAAGATGTGGGCCGAATACGAACAGGCCGCGAGCTGGAAAATCACTGCAGCGACCGCGGATGCCGCTGTCACGAAGGGAGGCGAGGCCTAAATGTTCGCCTCATTCCAAAAGAAGTATTTCCTATCCGATAAAGGCGTCGCCGGAGTAAAACGCGGCATTTTCTGGACCACGCTCACCAATCTTATTTCCATGGCCGGCATGGGCTTTTTATTCTTGGTCATGGCCGGCTTTGTCGAACATCTCGCCACCGGCGCCGACCTGCCGGATGCGCTGCCGATCGTGGGCGGCCTCCTGGTCTTTTTCGTGTTGCTCTTTGCCTCTAACTGGCAGCAGTATTACTACACCTACTGCATCTTTTACGAGGAGTGCGGCAAGCAGCGTATGGAGATTGCCGAGCGCTTGCGCAAACTGCCGCTGTCATTTTTCGGTCGTCGTGATCTGGCCGATTTAACCGAGACCATCATGGGTGACGTCCAGGTCATGGAGCACGCCTACAGCCACGTGCTGGGAGAGCTTTGGGGCGCCATCATCGCAAGTGCCATTGTGTTCGTGGCATCGCTGTTCTTTTGCTGGCAACTGGCGATCGCGGCGTTTTGGAGCGTTCCCGTGGCCTTTGCCGTGCTGTATCTAACACGCGGCCCCATGACTCCGGTGTTCGACCGCGTCCGCGCCGAGAAGGTCAAGGTCACCGAGGCTGTCCAAGAGACGCTCGATTGCGTGCGTGAGATTCGTGCCACCAACCAGGAGACCCATTATCTTGAGGGACTCAACGCCGTGATCGATGCCGAGGAGCGCGAGACCACCAAGGGCGAGCTCGCTAACGGGCTTTTGGTCAACTCCGCCTTTGTCATCCTGCGTCTGGGTATTGCCACCACGCTGGTCACGGGTGCCGCGATGGTCGCCTCCGGGCAGGTCGACTTTTTGGTGATGTTTGCCTTCCTGCTTATGGTGAGCCGTATCTATGCACCCTTTGACCAGGCGTTAATGTTAATGTCCGAGCTGTTTGCCGCCGAGTCGTCTGCCAAGCGCATGCGTTCCATCATGGAAGAGCCTGTGGCGCGCGGCAGCGAGAAATTTGAGCCCGTGGGCCACGATGTGGTGTTCGATCACGTGGCATTTGGCTATGGTGCGGGCGAGGACGGACGCGCCGGCGAGAAAGTTCTTACCGATGTGAGCTTTACCGCCAAGGAAGGCGAGGTCACGGCACTAGTCGGTCCTTCGGGCTCTGGCAAGTCTACGGTGAGCCGCCTGGCCGCGCGCTTTTGGGATGCCACCGCGGGCAAGGTTACCGTGGGTGGCGTGGATGTTGCGAGCGTGGATCCCGAGGTACTGCTGCGCGACTACGCCATCGTGTTCCAAGACGTGCTGCTCTTTGACGACACGGTGATGGGAAACATCCGCCTCGGGCGTCGTGGTGCCACCGATGAGGAAGTGCTTGCGGCTGCGCGTGCCGCCAACTGCGACGAGTTCGTGAACCGCATGCCGCAGGGCTACGACACCATGATCGGCGAGAACGGCTCCAAACTCTCCGGTGGCGAGCGCCAGCGCATCTCCATCGCACGCGCGCTGCTCAAAGATGCGCCCATCGTGCTGTTGGACGAGGCGACGGCGAGCTTGGATGTGGAGAACGAGACCGTGGTACAGCAGGCGCTCTCCCGTCTGCTTGCAGGTAAGACGGTTATCGTTATTGCCCACCGTATGCGTACGGTGGAAAATGCCGACAAAATCGTCGTGCTCAAGGATGGTGTGGTTGCCGAGCGGGGCACTCCGGCGCAGCTCAAGGCGGCAGGTGGAGAATTTGCCCGTATGGTCGCACTGCAAAAGGAGGCGGCTGCCTGGCAGCTGTAGGAAAGGGGACCAAGATTTCCAAAGGTTAACTTTGGTTGACCATAATAGTTCGACTAAACTAGTCTCAAAAGCGTGCTCGAGCAAACTAATGAACTCGGGTGCTAAGGCACCATGCCGCGCTTGTGCGGCAAAAGGGAGAAGCAACATGAAGAAGTCGACTTTTAACACCCTGCTTGTCGGTGGCGGTTTTCTGCTTGGCACGGCCGGCATCAAGCTGCTTACCAGCGCTCCGGTAAAGAATGCCTGCGTGCAGGGCATCGCGTGCGGTATGCGCGTCAAGAACTGCTACCAGGACATGGTCGAGCAGGCCAAGGCCAATGTCGATGACATGGTTGCCGAGGCTGCCTACATCACCCAGAGCGAGGCCGCTGCTGACGAGGCAGCCGAGTAACGCTCCCAGGCACAAACTATGAGATTCTCGATTATTAGCGAGATCCCCGGCAGGGCCCGTCTTCAATTGGCGGGTCCTGTGCCAGAGAGCGATCTCGACGCACTTCTTAAGCTCAGCGGCGATATCGACGGCGTGCACAAGGTGCGCGTTTATGGCCGTATTGGCCAGATGGCGCTGGAGTACGACGAGCCGCGCCGCGCAAGCGTGCTCGATGCCCTAGGCGTGCTCGATGCTCAAGCTATCGCCGATGCCAAGTCGGGCTACGTGATGCAACTCGAGCCGCGCAAGCACAAACTCGTTATGGACCTGGCGACACTTATCGGCGCCCACTACGCGCGCCGCTGGTTCCTGCCTACGCCTCTGCGTGCGGTGTTTGTCGTGGCCGGTTACATGGCATTTTTGCGCGCTGCCCTTCATGAGCTGGCGCAGCCACGCCTGACCGTTCCCGTGCTCGACGCTTCGGCCATTGGCATTTCGTTCGTTAAACGTGATGTCGACACCGCGGGTCAGACGATGTTCCTGCTCAACGTGGGCGAGCTGCTCGAGGACTACACCCGTGCCATGAGCGAAAACGAGCTCATCAACTCGCTGCTCGACGTGCCCGACAAGGCGCAAAAAGTCGTCGGCGACACCGAGGTAAGCGTTGCTGCGACCGAGCTCGAGCCCGGCGATCTGGTCGCCGTACGCACCGGCATGTCCATCTGCATTGACGGTGTGGTCGAACAGGGGAGCGCCATGGTCAACCAGGCGACCCTGACCGGCGAGCCGCTTGCCGTCGAGCGCAGCGCAGGCGACGACGTGTTCGCCGGCACTGTCGTGGAAGACGGCAGCATCTTGGTGCGTGTGCGCGCCAATACGGCTCAGACCAAGCTCCGTTCGATCGTCTCGCTCGTGCAGACGGCCGATTCGCTCAAGTCCGAGGGCCAGTCGCATATGGAGGACCTTGCCAACAAGATCGTTCCGTGGAACTTCCTGCTCGCGGGCTTGGTTGCGCTCACCACGCGTAGCCTCATCAAGACCTCGGCGGCGCTGATGGTCGACTACTCGTGCGCACTCAAGCTCACGGGTTCCGTTGCCGTCATGACCGCTATGAGCGATGCCGCCAAGATGGGCGTCATGGTCAAGGGCGCAAAGTACTTTGAGTCGTTTGCCAAGGCCGACACCATTGTGTTTGATAAGACCGGCACGCTCACCGAGGCGCAGCCGCGTCTTGCCTGCGTACTCACCACCGATGGCTGGAGCGAGGACGAGATCCTGCGCCTTTCCGCTTGCTTGGAAGAGCATTTCCCGCATCCGGTGGCGCGTGCCGTGGCCAACGCTGCTCACGAGCGTGGGCTCGAGCACCGCGAGCGTCACGCTGCTGTCGAGTATATTGTGGCGCACGGTATCGCTTCGTCCATTGAAGGGCGTCGCGCCATCATCGGTTCCGCGCACTTTGTATTTGAGGATGAGAGCGCGCAGCTCGAGTCCGACATTAAGGAGCGCATCGAGTCCCAGATGCAGGGCTTGTCGCCGCTGTACCTGGCGGTCGATGGCACCGTTGTGGGCGTGCTCGGCATCGAGGACCCGCTCAAGGCCGGGGTCCGCGAGGCCATCGCCGACTTGCACGCGTTGGGCGTTAAGCACGTGGTCATGCTCACGGGCGACTCGGAGCGCACAGCCGAGCGCATTGCTCGCGAGGCAGGTGTCGACGAGTTTAAGGCCGAGCTGCTGCCCGAGGACAAGTACGCCTATGTGGAGCGCATTAAGAGCGAGGGGCGCCATGTTGCCATGGTGGGCGACGGCGTCAACGACTCACCGGCGCTGGGCCTGGCCGATGTGGGTCTGGCCATGGGTGGCGGAAGCGACATCGCCAAGGAGGTCGCCGATATCATCCTGACCGATACGGATCTGGCCGCAATCGTGCGCCTGCGCCGCATGAGCCAAGGGCTTATCGATCGTCTGACGAGTTCGTATTCCAAGGTGATGCTCACGAACTCGGCGCTTTTGGCGCTTGGCATTACCGGCGCGATTACCCCGCAGACGTCGTCGTTGCTGCACAATGGCTCAACGATTGTCTACAGCTTGAGCAACGCGAAAGCTTACCTGCATTAGCGTTTTCGATTGAGTTTATGGCCTGCATTCGGGTGGCACCGCAGCCGCCAGGGTGCAGGCCTTTTTAGGCAAGTGCAGCTTTGATGGCGGGACTTTCTGCGAGCTTCTCGGCTGCCTTTTCGTCGGAGCAGTCGAGTGCTGCCAGACTGCGGTAGACCCACTCGTTGACCTGGGTGTTCTTGACGCCTGCGGTCTGCATAAGGGCGCCTACCTCGCGGATTGCTGCGAGCAGATCGGCTTTGGGACCCGCGAGCTCGACCTCGATGCCGTGGTAGGCGGCCACGCCGCGGTTCTCGCTCACGTGGTCGATAAAGCCCTCGACGGTCTCAAGCTGCTGGGCGAGAGCTGCATCATCGTCAGCGTCCAGCACGACAAGTGCGTTCGATACCGTGAGGGCGGGATGTCCGCAGGGGACAAAGCCTTCGATGACATCCATCGCTTCGGTAATGGTTGAGCCCAGGCCTGCGAGGGCATTGACGAGTTGCTGCTTGGCATCCATAACGGTCCTTTCGACGGTTCAATTTTGCTTGGCGAAAATATACGTGACGCGATCGGTAGCAAAAGTGCGAAGTGCAGCGCACATTGAGGTCTTCACAGCTCGTGCATAGAACAGCTGTCTGCCTTTAGAACGTGGTAAGATAGCTATCCACGAGCGGGGTTCACCCCGCATGTTCCTTGAAAAGTCGACGGTTATCGGGTGTTTGCAGGCCCGATACCATCCAGACTTTCCCAACATTTGGGGGCGACTGGTTTCGACACGATAGCTCTGAGAGAGGAAGCAAGCCGAGGTCTCCTCGCCTCGTTAAACAGGGGTACCGTCAAATTGAATTGACAACAACTCTTCTTTTGAGCCTATGGCTCTCGCTGCTTAGTTTATAGCGGCGCGTCAACCCGGTGATTTCCCCGACACCGGCGCGACGTCATTTTAGGGGAATGCTCCTGCGCACGTAATCGGTATGGCGCAGGCTAAGACCGAACCGGTTGGGATGCCGCGAGCGTGTCGCTGCGCGCAAAGCGTCCGAGACTAAACCAGCGACTGAGCTTGGAGATGCCAATCAGGGGGCTTTCGTGGACCGGAGTTCGATTCTCCGCGCCTCCACCAATAGTTACAAGCAGGTAGAGAAGTGTTTCTACCTGCTTTTTTATTACGTACAGATACCGCGGAGAATCGAACTCTGCGCAGGGCGCGGGCGTAAAGAAAACGCGTGAGCGTTTTTAGCCCGCGGGCGAGGACGGCGGCAGCCGACCGAAGCCGGTGCGGGTTCGCGAAGCGAACACGCGGATTCTCCGCGCAAACTTTCGACCCAAAACGGATGCAATGTTTATCGAATTTCAGCTGGCCTTGCCTCGCATCAGCGAATCCCCGCACCGCGGAGAATCGAACTCTGCGCAGGGCGCGGACGTAAAGAAAACGCCTTGGCAACGCAGGCCGGGACACGCTTTCCGAATGGTGAGCTCAGCGGAAACTGCGACCCGGAATTTGCTCTGAGACCGGGACGCGCTTTCCCGCCGACCGCCCCGTCCTCCGCAACTCCAAAACCAATGCGCTCTCTATCCCAAAACTGGGTAGAAGAAGCCCAAACGAAACAGCAGGAGGTCAATATGACTGCAGAAGATAGGGCAAAGAACGCCGGCAAGGTCGCGCTCGTTTTGGAGGGCGGCAGCTTCCGCGGGCAATTTACCGCAGGCGTACTCGACGTCCTCATGGAGGCCGGCGTCGAGATTCCGGCGGTATATGGCGTATCGGCCGGCGCCCTCAACGGCGTGAACTACAAGTCGCACCAGATCGGCCGTGCCAACCGCATCAACCTGGCTTTCTGCAACGACAACCGCTTCATGGGTGCCGCGTCGTTTGCGTCCACGGGCTCCATCGTCGGCTACGACTTTATCTTCAACGATGTCCAGGACCGCCTGGATCCCTTTGACAACGAGACGTTCGACGCGAGCCCCATCGAGATGTACGCCGTCGCGACGGACATGCTCTTTGGAACTGCCGCGTACCTGCCGGTCAAAAGCGCCGTGCTCGACCTCGACGCCGTGCGCGCATCGACGTCGCTGCCGCTGGTGACGCCGCCGGTTGAGATTGACGGGCACAAATACGTCGACGGCGGCGTAGCCGATTCGGTCCCCATCGAGCACGTGCTGGAGGAGGCGGGCTTCG
>CABUZF010000019.1 GCA_902495985.1 uncultured Collinsella sp. | reverse complement strand
TTTGCTATAAGCCGAGAAACGTCCTATATGCAGGAATGCGCTTCCGAAGGGTTTGCCATTGACGGTTACTATCGGGACGACAAGACGAGTCTGGAAACCCTGGCCTTTCTTGAAGAGGATAACCATCGGTGGCAACTGGTCGACAAAGACGGCAGCTGCGTTGGCGGGCAGTTTAAGCGTACGGATGACCCCAACATCCTGATAATAAAGAAGGAAAACGGCGAAGAATTCGGCACGGTTCACGTTGCGTATATATCGCGCCGACGCAATCAGGGGCAGATTTACCTAATTAGAAATACTGAGGTGACCCGATTTTATCTTGTGAGCACCGATCCGGCGTTTACGGTGGAGTCTGGCGATGTCGATCCGGACAGTTGATTCACGGCAATAAAACAGCGAGCGGGGCGCGGGTATGAACTGCACCCCGCTATTTGCTCGTGTCCGTATCGCGTCTGCGCCTCGTCGTAACTTGCGTCCGTGCGAGCATTCATCCCGCGCCGGCATCACTTCACATCGAACTCCACGCGATCGAGCTCGGGCACATTGAGGTCGATGAGTTTGCGGGCGACACGGCGGTCGTGCGCCCCAAGCGCCTCGCCTGTCGTCACATGGGCGACAATCTCGCGCTCGACGATGCCTTCTTCGTCCCCTTCGGTGGCCGAGGTCTCGACGGCGACGGTGTAATCTTTAAAGCCCGGCAGCACCGCGGCAAGCTCGCGCGTGGTTTCGGTGACGCCGTAGCCGTCCTGCACGCCGGCCTGCGCCGAGCCAATAGACCCCGCCGTCATAACGATGCAGGGGATGGCAAAGATCACCGTGCCCACAATAATGCGGCGGCGCACCTTGCGCGACAGCTCGTCGACCTCGGCATTTTCCTCGGCGGTCACAATGCCGTCGCCGTTGAGGTCGCGCTTGAGCGGCACACGTAAAAGAAGCAATACGGCTTCGGCCGCCAGCGCGATAAAGACCACGTTGATGCCAAACTCGTAAAGCGCCGAGAGAAACAGTGACTCGCTTGCGATGGCGATGCCGTAGCCCGCCGCGCACAGTGGCGGCATGAGCGCGGTCGCCACCGCTACGCCGGCAATGAGCGTCGAAGGCTCCTGATCGCGCGAGTTGCCTAGGCCGCCCGCAAAGCCGCCCGCGAGCGCGACGGCAAGGTCCCATACGGTGGGTGTCGAGTTGTCGATGATGGCCGCCGTGGTGGTGCCAAGGGGCGAGAGCTTAAAGTACAGCGTGGACGTGACCAGGCAAAAGACCATTTGCAGCGCGAGGCCGGCGACGGCCTCGACGGCAATCTCGCGGTCGAGCGTGGCAATACCGTATGCCATGGCAAGAACCGAGCCCATGAGCGGGCAGATGAGCATGGCGCCCACGATGGCGATGTCCGAGTCGATATCGAGGCCGATGCTTGCGATGAGCATGGCGATGATGAGGATGCACAGGTGAGAGCCGGCCAGGCGTGCCCCGTTTACAAAACGCTTGCGGATCACGTGATAGGGCGCGCGTCCCTCGCGAATGTTGAACGCGCGCTTTAAAAAGCGACCAGCCTGTTCGGCAGCCTCACTATGGGCAGGGCGGATGCCATGGCGCCGGTGATGGCGTTCACGCAGTCGCTTGAGCTGTTGTCTATCGAGTTCCATGTTCACCTCGTTCCAGCGCGGTCCGCGCAACGCGCCCGTTGTCCTAACTCTACACCGTGGCGGGCGGGGTGTCTGTTGGATGCGGAATCCGATAGGGCGGATGACGCGGGAGCAAATGCAAATCACAGGCTCAATTCCATCACGCGAAAATATGATGCACCAGCTCCTTCAAATGTGACGAAATTGTGAAGCACGGGAGCATGAATTTCAAAAAATACGCTGGTCGCCAATGTTGCGCAACAGAATTCAAAAATCGACAGCTACCGTTTGATACGTATGGATACATCCGTGTCAAAGGGAGAAAGCCATGGCAAACTATAGTCCACAGCACTTTGAGCCTCGGGCCAAGACTGTCAACGTCAAGGGCGTTGCCAACCGCGCCGTCGCAACCGTTTTGACGGCGGGCCTCATCGCTCAGCCGCTCATGTCGCCGCTGGCGGCAATCGCCGCACCGTCAACCGATAACGGCGATTCTGTTCAGGGGGGGGGTAGTTCTGTAGAGAATACCGTTGCCGCCGGTAACCAAGCGGTCGTAAAGACGGCTGCCCAGCTGGCCGAGGAGTCGGCAAAGCAGCTCAAGGACGCTCAGGCCGCCTACGATGCCGCCCAGAAGAAGGCCGACGCGGCGGGCCAGTCTCAAAAGCAGGCGCAGCAGCAAAAGAATCAGGCCTCGCAGGCTGTGAGCGACAACGAAATCGAGCAGAACGCAGCAGAAGTCGCCGCGCTCCAGGAGAAGATTGACGAGCTCAAAGCCGCCGTCGAAAAGACCGAGCAGCAGCAGAAGAAGCTGGGCGACCTGAACGATCAGCTCGATCAAGCCAACAAGTGTGTCGAGGATAAGACTCAGGCGCTCAAGGACGCCAAGGCAAAGCAGGATGAGGCCAAGAAGGCCCTCGATGATGCCCAGGCCAAGCTCGAGGCCATGGGTATGGACGAGTACGAGGCCGCCAAGAAGGCCGTCGAGGACGCACAGGCAAAGCTCGATGACGCCAATAAGGCCGTTGCTACTGCACAGGCCAATCTGGACCAGGCCAAGGCCGCCGAGGCCAGCGCCCAGCAGGAAAAGAAGGACACTGAGGCCGCTCTGACGACTGCCCAGGCCAAGAAGCAGGAGACTGCCGCTGCGCTCGCAGCCGCAACCACCGCGCGCGATAACGCCCAGCAGAAGTTCAACCAGGCGCAGGCCGCGCTCGATGCTGCCGTCTCGGGTACGGGTGTCGACTTGAGTGCGCTTGAGGCCGCCAAGATCGCTGCTGCTGGTGAGCTCAAGGACGCGCAGGCGGAGCTCAATGCCGCGACGGATGCCGACGCCACCGCACAGACAAATCTGCAGGCCGCCCAGGCTGCCGTCGCTGCCGCGCAGGAGAAGGCCAACGCCGCCAACGCTGCTGTGGCATCTGCCCAGTCTGCATACGATGCGGCAAACAAGGAGTACAAGGACGCGGCCAGTAAGCGTGACGCCGCGAAGACGGCATACGAGCAGGCCCAGCAGACCGAGGCCGACAAGAAGGCTGAGTACGATAAGCTTGTCGAAGTTCGCAAGCAGAAGCGCAGCGAGTGGGAGGCAGCCTGCGCCGCTTCGAACGCCGCGGAAAAGGCTTATGACGCTGCTAATGCCCAGGTTGAGGCTCTTGAGCAGCAGATTGCAGACCTAAAGTCCAACATGACCGTTGACCAGGAAGTCATCAGTCAGGGTATGTTCGGCTTCATGAACTACATCATCGGCGGCAGCCAGTTCACAGCCACGCAGAAAAAGAACGCCCAGGAAGCCGTATCGATGCTGACCGGTGCCGCTGACAAGGCCGAATGGTATGACCAGTACGTCGATCATGACATGTCTCGCGACACCAACCCGCTCTCCCTGGAGCAGATGCGCAACGCCTTGACATATCTCGACACCCAGAACAACCTCCGCAAGGCGAACGGTCAGTCGGCGCTCAGCGTCAGCCTCCGCATGACTGCGGCAGCCGCCCTTAATGTATCATATTCATCGAACATCTGGGGACACTCGGGCTGCTACTGGGACAATGGAGAAAATCTTGCCGGCGGCGGCGGTGCATATACCGGCGGCGAGACCGAGGATACGCTTGGCTGGCCATATACCGGTCTCTACACTCAGGAAAAAGAGACATTCGATAAGTACGTCGAGAAGAATAGTGACCTTGGGAACCATCGATATGATTCCTACTATATCTACCAGCACTACAGCAGCATCTACCATGAGTGCGGGCACTATCTCAACATCATCGATGCCGGCACGAAGGCTATCGGCATCGCGACCGGTAGCGGTAAGAACACCGATTCCGAGGTAACAATCTTCGATTACAGCTCTTTTGACAGTGAGGCTGATTTCACTGTCTCCGAGTTCAAGAAGCTCCTGAACGACTACATCGATTCCGCATACAACGCAGGCGGCACGCAGGAGCAGAAGGCGAAGCTCAAGGAGCTTCAGGCAAAGCTCGCCGAGGCGCAGAAGAACTTTGGAACTACTAGGGAAGCTTACTTCGCAGCTGTAAACGGGCAGGATGCCGCCCAGGACGCTTTCACCGCAGCCGATGTGAACATGAACACCGCCAAGGGCGAGTACGAGAAGGCTAAGTCCGGCACCGCCGCCGCGAAGACGGCATACGACGCCGCGAAGGACGCACTCGGCGGAATCGACATCGAGTACCTCAAGCAGAACCTCGATGCGGCCAAGGGCGAGGCCGCTACTGCCCAGGCGGCTCTCGATAAGGCAAACGTCACGCTTGCTGACAGCAAGACGAAGGCAGCCGAGGCCGCTGCTCACAAGGCGAAGGCTCGCAGCGCCCGCGATGCCGCCAAGGCAAAATCCGACCAGGCCAACGAGGCGTATGGCAACGCTACCGCTTCGGTCAAGGACCTTGCCGCCAAGCGCGATGCCGCCCAGGCGGACCTTGCGAATAAGCAGGGCTCGCTTGGCGATGCCAAGAAGGCCGACGATGCCGCCCAGACTGGTGTAGACAAGGCCCAGGCCGCAGATGTCCAGGCCGCGACTGCTCTTTCGGACGCCAAGCAGGCAGTTGCCGCCAAGACGCAGGCTGTGTCCGATGCGCAGGCCAAGGCCAAGGCTGCTGAGGGTGAGCTGGCTACCGCGAACAAGGCCTTCGAGCGCTTTGCCGGCGCCCAGAAGGCGGTCGACGACGCCAAGGCCGCCTATGACGCTGCCGTCGCCGGTGTCGCCGATGCCCAGAAGCAGCTCGAGGCCGCCAACGAAGCCGTCGTCGATGCGAATTTCGAGATCGTCATGGCCAAGGCCGAGCTTGCCAGCGATGAGGCACTCAAGGCCGATCTTGAGGCTGTCGACCACAAGGCATCCCTTGCCGCGGGCACGACGGGCAACGAGAAGCTGGTCAAGCTGAACGCTGCCTACGCTCGCTATAAGGCTGCCGTCGATGCCGCCGCTGGTCTCAAGGCTGCTCTGAGCGATGCCGATGCCAAGCTGTCCGATGCCAACGACGCCTATGCCGCCGCGCTGGCTGAGCTTGGCGATGCCAAGGATGCCCTGGCTGCCGCGCAGGCCGAGTACGACAAGTATCATCCCAAGGCTGAGCCGCAGGCCAAGCCTCAGGTTGCACAGGCTGCTGCAAAGGCTCCTGTCGCCAAGAAGAAGGCCACGTCGGCCGCGCTCGCCCAGACTGGCGATGACTCCGCTCTTGCGGGCGAGGTGTTCGTCATCGGCGGTATCACCCTCGTGGCCGCTGGTGTGACGCTGAGCGATCGTCGTCGCAAGCAGATGTAGCGTTTCGAGCGTAGATTCTGCAACGAACTTCGGTTCATAGCAGGAACGCTTCGATAGCTTAACCGATAAGGCCGGCGCGCTGTTAAACGCAGCGCGCCGGCCTTTCTTTGTTTCGATATCAAAAAGCCCGGTCAGCAGCCGTGAAAGCTACCGGCCGGGCAAGCCGTAGGCAATATGGTTGCTGTCGAGCAGCTGCTCAGCTTAGCCCAGCAGGCTTAAGCCAACAGAGACAAACGCCAGGATAACGCCGACAATAGACTCGCCACCGAGCAGGCCGCTGGCGACAACCAGGCCCTGCTCCTGGAAGGCGGCGTCCTTGGCGGCCTTTTCCTCGTCCGAAAGACCGGCCTCGGCGTCGCGGTGAGCGGCCCACTTGTCGTAGGCGAGCTTAACGCAGGAGCCCAGGAAAGCCGTGAGCGACATGTAGAACGGCAGGTACACGCCCAGGCCGATCATCATGGCCGGAATGCCGAGCCAGTACATGACGATGCCGGCGATAAAGCCGCCAACGAACCACGGCACGCTCGGGATGCCCGAGACCATGGTGGCGACCACACTTGCCTGCGCGGCTATAAAACTCTTGTCGGGGCCAAAGGCGTCCGGACCATAGGCGGTGACGAGCGCGACCATGACGGCGGCAGCGACCAGGGCGCCCACGATGCCGCCGATGGCCTGGCCGACCCACTGTGCACGCGGGTTGGTGCCCAGCACGGCGCCGGCCTTAAAGTCGTTCATGACGTCGCCCGCAAGGCCGCACGCTACGGCCACGATGCCGGCGATAAAGAACAGTTTAACCTGCGCGAGCTGCGCGAAGGCAGCCACGATGAGCATAACGATGAGGCCAAAGATCTCCATGGGGTCGATGCCCGTCTGGCCGCAGCTCTGTGCGCTCATGATGGTGGTGACAAAGGTGAACAGCGTCACGATGACGGCCGGGACGGGACCAAGGTCGAGCGCGATGGCGACGATCACGGCGATGGCGGCAGCGCCCAGGCCGATGATGCCGGCGTCGAGTTTAAGGGAGCCCGAGATGAGCGACTGCTCGTCGGTGTCGGTGGAGCTGTCGGCGGCAAGACCGCGGACGATACCGGCGACCTGCGGCAGGATGTCCTTGAGGACGACGGCGACGCCAAAGCCCATCATGAGGCCCATGCCCAGGGACTTGACGATGCCTTGCGCAGTCATAACGTCGAACAGACCGGCAGCGGTGCCGCCCACGATGATGCCAAAGTTGCCCAACAGGGCGCCGGCAAACCAGAAAGCGACCGGGGCGAAGCCCACGAGGAAGCCGATGGACAGCAGCATGGGCGAGTTGTAGATGGCAAAGGTCACGCCGGGGATGTTGAGCGTGCACAGCATGCTGGGCACCACGCCCAGGGCGTCGCGCAGCACGCTATAGATGCCGGCGATGGCCATGGAACCAAAGAGCTGCTTGCCGGTTTTGCCGCCAGCCTCGGTCGCGCGCAGGGTCTGAGCTGCGGCGTTGCCGGTGGGGAACTCAAGCGCGGCGTCTACGATAAAGTGACGGTGAATGAGCGCGGTGGCCAGCAGGCCCAGGATGGTGCCGGCGAGCGCCACGATAAACATGTCAAGCCAGCTGATCTGGTCGGCATAGCCCAGCATCCAGGCGCCCGGGATGGTAAACGCCAGGCCGCCGGCGACCATGGCGCCTGCGGACATGATGGTGTGGGTGACGTTGGCCTCGTTGAGGCTGGCGTTGCCCATGAGCTTAAGGAAGAACAGCGAGATGACGGCAGCGAAGACGATCGGCCAGGGGAGTGCGCCCATCTTGAGGGCGGTGTAGGCCGAGCTTGCCGTGATAATCACGCAGCCAAGGACGCCGATGACGACGCCGCGCAGCGTGAGTTGCCCGCGCATCGAGGCGCGGTTCGAGGGATTGCTCATATAGAACTCCTTTGCGTATATCCGCTTCCCCCGGGAGCGCCGCTACGGATACGGCGCGGGAAGTCGGGTTACCAAGGGCCGCCGCGTGAGCTCGCGCGCGACCGCGCACCAGTATAGCCGCAAGCTAGTCATTTTGGGATGACTGGTTTAGGTAGGCGATATACTGCTGGGCAGACGAAAGGAGCGCCGACGATGCTTAATGGGTGCGCATACATATTGACGGTCGACGTGGGTAACACGTTCATTCGCTTTGGTCTGTTTGCCGAGGATTCGGCTGCGGCGCAGGAATGCCCGCTTGCGACGTGCGAGATCACGACGCCGTCGAGCATCACAGCCGACGAAGCGCGCATGAGGCTCGCGCAGGTCATGTGCGCACTGGCAGCCGATGCGGGCATGCCGGGTGCACTCGTTCCCGCGGCCGCAGTGCTGAGCTGCGTGGTACCGGCGCTCGAGCGCCCGTGGAAGGCGGCGCTTTCCCGTACCTGCACGGGACGCGTGCTCACGGTGGGACCGGGACTTAAGACCGGCATGCCCGTCCACTACGACGACCCGGCCGAGATCGGCCCCGACCGCATTGCCGACGCCGTGGCGGCCCGTGCCGTCTACGGCTCTCCGTGCATCGTGATCGACCTGGGCACGACGACCAATATTGAGGTCATCGACGCGTGCGGAACCTTTGTGGGCGGCGTCATCGCGCCGGGTCTGGCGCTCGGTGCCCGGTCGCTTTCGGCCGCTGCGGCGCGTTTGCCGCAGGTCGAGCCTTCGGCGCCAACGCACGTCATCGGCCGCAACACGCGCGAGGCCATGCGCTCGGGCGTGGTCTTGGGCGAGGTGGCCCGTATCGACGGCATGCTCGACATGGTGCTCGCCGAGATGCGCGCGACCAAGGCCGCGGGGGAGGGCGACGTGCCCATCGTAATTACCGGCGACGATGCCGAGGCACTCGCGGCGTTGGTCGGCCACAGCCTGACGGTAGATGACGCACTGACGCTGCGGGGTCTCGCCGAGCTCTACCGCATCAACCAAAAGCCCCGCCGCGTGTAAAAGTGAGGGCGCCGGTGGGACAAACGCCCCCACCTTTCACCTGCTACAATGGGTCAAACTATTGCGATTACGGAGGTGTCTGCCATGTCGGACGATCTTCATCAAACTTCGTCAGGCAAGCGCCTGGACGTCATTAGCTGGGACGAGTTCTTTATGAGCGTGGCCATCGCCGCGCAGCGCCGCAGCAAGGACCCCAACACGCAGGTGGGTGCGTGCATCGCCAGCACCAACCACCGCATCCTTTCGGTGGGCTACAACGGTACACCCTCGGCGCTCAACGACGACTTTTTCCCGTGGGGTACGAGCGACGACCCGCTGCAGGACAAGCACAACTACGTGGTCCACGCCGAGGCCAACGCCGTGCTCAACTACCGTGGTTCGCTCAAGGACCTCGAGGGTTCCACGGTCTACGTCACGCTGTTTCCGTGCCACGACTGCGCCAAGATTTTGGCGCAGGTGGGCGTGGGCGAGGTTGTCTACCTGGACAACAAGTACGCCGACACCGATGATGGCCGTATCAGCCGCCGCATTCTTGACTCTTGCGGCATCAGCTACCGCCAGGTCATCGTCGATGTTCAGATTGGTACCGGGGGACAGGCTTGACAGTAATATGCGTTGTCGCTATCTGACGACGAACGCAGCTCAAAGAGCCCCGTCCCAAATTGACTACTCGTGAAAGTCGCGTCTGCGCGCATGGACGGCTCGTGAGCGGGTACATGGCTGTAGTAACATAGCTTCTGTCCGCGGGCGCGCCCGCGTTATTGTGAGAAAGGAGCCCCTGTGGCTGTTAACGAAGAGCTGCTTAAGAAGGTTCTTGAAGAGATTCGCCCCAACCTGCAGGCCGATGGCGGCGATATGGAGTATGTGGGCGTTGACGACGAGGGCGTCGTCAAACTGGAACTGCAGGGCGCCTGCGCCGGCTGCCCCATGAGCTCGCTGACCCTGTCCATGGGCATTGAGCGTATCCTGAAGGAGCATGTGCCCGGCGTTACCCGCGTCGAGCAGGTCAATGCTTCCGGCGAGGCCGAGGACCTGTACGACGAGTACGCGCCGTTCTAAGATGCGAAAGCTGCGGACGGTAAGCTCCGCATAGACGTTACGCCCAAATATGCGGCTGCGAGCGTAAGGCCCGCGGCCGCATTTGTATGTAGGGAGCAGGGGATCGATATGCTCAACGACCTCTACCATATGCTTGATCCCGTCGCGATCTCGGCGGGGCCCATCACCATCTACTGGTACGGCTTGGCCTATGTGGTCGGAGCTTTGCTCACGGCGGTCGTCATGTATCGCACGCAGCGTCGCTGGGGTTTCGACATTACGGTCGACGACCTGACGAGCGTCGTGGTCGGCGTGGTCTTTGGCCTTATCATTGGCGCTCGCCTGTTCTACGTCATTTTCTACGGCGACGGCTACTACTGGACGCATCCGCTCGAGATCTTTGCCACCAACGAGGGCGGCATGAGTTTCCATGGCGGCCTGGTGGGCGGCATCATCGGTGGCGTGCTCGTGTGCCGTATGTACAAGCTCGATGCCTGGACTATCGCCGACCTTGCCGTTATCGGTGCTCCGCTGGCCCTGTGCCTGGGGCGCTGCGCCAACTTTGTCAACGGCGAGCTGTGGGGCAAGCCGACCGATCTGCCCTGGGGCGTGATCTTTGGCGGCACCGCGGGCGATATGCCGCGCCATCCATCCCAACTCTACGAGGCATTTCTCGAGGGCATCGTGCTCTTTTGCATCTTGCAGGTGCTCAGCCGCAAAAAACCGCTGCTGCCCCAGGGTACGTTTATGGGCGTGTTCGTGATGGGCTACGGCATCGTTCGCTTCCTCATTGAGTTTGTGCGCGTGCCCGATGCCCAGCTGGGCTATCTGCTGGGCGGCGTCATCACCATGGGTCAGCTGCTGAGCCTGCCGCTCGTAATCGCGGGCCTGGCGCTCATCATCTTTGCTCGTCGCCGCAACCAACCCCAGCGCATCTACCTCGACGCCTAACTACCACAAAGGGGACAGGCACCTTTGTGGTGATTCGCTGGGCAACGATGACAGAACCGTAACGTTTCCCCAGATAAAACCTGCCAAAATAAACCTGTCCCTTTTTGGCAGGTTTCTAGAAAGGCTTTTTGGACTGTGAAGGATTCCGATCTCTCCACAACGGCTGCGCGCGACGCTGCCCGCATTGTCTGGTTTAAGCGCTACCCCGCCAAGCAGACGCTCATCGCATTTTTGCTCGCGCTGTTGGCGACCACGGCGTTTTCCATCGATCCCGCCCCGGTGTCGAGCAACGCAGTCTTGGCGATTGACCCCAAAGCCTCGGGCATGCTGTACGTGTGCTATGAGGTGCTTCTCTCGTTTGCCGGCCACGCTGACGCGGTCATGCTGCTTGCGCTTGCCTGCCTGCTCACTCTGCCGTTTCGCTACGTGTTCTTTGGCCGTGGCGACACCTGGCGTCCATCGATCATTCTGCCGTCGCTGTTCTTCGCCATCTGCATGGTGTTCGGCCGCAGCTACGATCTCACCGACTCGGCCGAGATTGTCCTTGGCGACAAAGCTCGCATCATCTGCGCTTGGATCGGCGGCGCGGGCTGGATGCTCCTAGCGATCGTGGCCTTCTATCTGGCTTTTGAGTGCCTGGATTGGCTGAGTTCTCGGCGCATTCCGTTTTCCGAAGCGCACTTTGGCCGCGTCTGGCGTGTGACTCGCGCCGTGTTCTCGGTCCATCCCTTCGCCGGGCCCTTCCTGGTGCTCATGATTGCCTGGGCTCCCACGCTTATCGCCTCGTTGCCCGGTCTTTTTATGGGGGACACCGGCGCGCAGATTCGCCAGTGGTTCAACTATCCCAACGGCACGAGCGACTACCTGCGCCTACTCAACCCCAACGTGCTGCTCAACGGGCATCATCCCGTAGTGCACACGGCCATTATCGGCTCGTCCGTTCAGCTGGGGCTTTCGCTGTTCAACAGCGCTAACGCGGGTCTTTCCATCTACACCTGCGCTCAGTTCGTCATCACGGCTGCCTGCATGGCCTATTCCATTTCGTCGCTGCGCAAACTGGGCGTGAGCCTGCCGGTTCGCGGTGCGATTCTGCTGTTCTTTGCGTTTATGCCGATGTTCTCTAACTACGCGGCGTTGCTCACCAAAGACGTGCTCTTTGCCGACGCGTTCTTGGTGCTGCTGGTACAGACCGTCAAGCTCGTGGCATGTGGCTTGCCCCGTCGTGATGCCAATGTCGAGCGAGCGGGCGAGAAAGCCCCCGTGCTCTTTGCGCGCCACGACTGGCTGCTGCTCGCTCTGGGCGCCATGGGTTCCACGTTCCTGCGCAACGGCGGCCTGGTGTTTCCCCTGGCGGCATGCGTAATCGCGGCGGCGTTTAGCGCATGGGACGCGCATGCGGCTCGTCGTACAGTCAAGCGGGCTGGTGCTGCGCCTTCGGGCACCATCCCGCGCTTCCGCTGGGTTGGCGTTCTCGCGGTGCTCGCGCTCTGCCTTGTCTCTAATATGTACTTCACCAAGGTGTTTATGCCGGCACACGACATCACGCCCGGCTCCAAGCGCGAAATCCTCTCGATTCCGTTCCAGCAGACCGCTCGTTTCGTCCAAAAGCACGACGGCCTCAACTCGGGCGTCAACCCCACGGTTAAGGAGGACGGCACCATCGTGGAGGCTCCTTGCGACGGCTTGGTGACCGACGAAGAGCGTGCCGTGATCGATCGCGTGCTCAAGTACGAGAACCTGGGCCGCCGCTACAACCCCGACAAGTCCGATGCCGTCAAGAACTGCTTCAACGAGTACGCCTCGCAGGAGGACATCAAGGCCTATTTTGAGGTGTGGGCCCAGATGTTTAAGAAGGATCCCGAGTGCTATATCTCGGCGCTTATCAATAACTACTATGGTTATTTTTATCCGAGCACGCGCGATGCCTGGGTCTACAGCACGGCGCGCAGTGCCGAGATCATGGCGCGTCCCGACAACCTCAAGTACTTCGACTTCCATCCGGTTGACAGCAACATGGTGCGCTGGTGCGACCACCTGATCAACCTGTACCGTGTGGCGGTGCAGCGCATCCCGTTTATTTCGCTCACCATGAG